>JAZOSG010000204.1:0-2295 GCA_045657005.1 Faecousia sp. | reverse complement strand
GGCGTGGTTAATGGATTCGATGGTCTGGGGCATGATGCCGTCGTCGGCAGCCACCACCAGAATGGCAATATCCGTGGACTTAGCGCCGCGGGCACGCATGGAAGGAAAGGCGGGGTGACCGGGGGTGTCCAGGAAGGTGATCATATTTCCGTTTACATCGACAGTATATGCACCAATGTGCTGAGTAATACCACCGGCTTCGCCCATAGTAACGGAGGTCTTCCGGATGGCGTCCAGCGTGGAGGTCTTACCGTGGTCAACGTGACCCATAACAACGACGACGGGAGCGCGGGTCTCCAGCTCTTCGGCGGTGTCCACATGATCGTCGATGATACGCTCTTCGATGGTGACGGTGACTTCCTTTTCCACCTTGCAGCCCATTTCGGTGGCCACATATTCAGCGGTGTCAAAGTCGATGGTCTGGTTGATGCCAGCCATAATGCCGTTCTTCATCAGCAGTTTAATGACTTCGCCGGCGGTCTTCTTCATCCGGCTGGCCAGTTCGCCAACGGTGATCTCGTCGGGGATCTTGACGGTAACAGGAGCCTTGCGGGCCACTTCCATCTGCAGACGGCGGAGCTTCTCCTGCTCCTCATTCTTGGACTTGTTGCCCTTGAATTTGTTATCCTTTTTGTTCTGCTGCTGACCCTTCTTGCCGCCGATGCGCTGCTTGCCGCCCTGGTAATCCTGGACTCTCTGGTCAACCAGATTATCCACATCCGCAAAGCGGTTGGTGTTGACCTGCACGGCAGAGGTGTCCACCACCCGGCGTTCCCGCTTGCGCTCCGGCTGCTGCACCTTAGGCTGCGGCTGGGGAGCGGGCTGTTGGGGTTTTGCAGGCTGCTGAGGCTTATTCGCAGCAGGCTGCTGGGGACGCTGAGGCTGCTGCGCAGGCTGCGCCTTGGGGGCTTCTGCCTTCTTGGGCTCTGCCTTGGGGGCTTCTGCCTTCTTGGGCTCTGCCTTGGGGGCCTCTGCCTTCGGTGCCTCTACAGGCTCGGCCTTGGGAGACTCCTTCCGGGATGCCGGTACGGCAAAAATCTGCTCCAGGGACTGAATCTGATTATACTGGGTCATGTGATCAAACAATGTGTTCAGCTCATCTGCAGTCAAAACCTGGGTATTGGATTTGGGTTTTTCAAAATACTTGGAGATGATTTCCGCAATCTCCTTGGGGGTCACGCCAAAGTCGGCGGCAACCTCCTTCAAACGATACTTCACTAAACTCATATATGCACCTCCAAAATCAATGTTCCTTTTTTGTGACCGGCCTGCGCTTTCCGAATTGGCGGTTGCGCTGATGGGCCTTGGCTTCGGACTGGCGTTTTTTCAGCTTTTGCGCTTTTTCCGTCAGTATGGACAGGGCAGCCCCGTTGGATTCGGGGAGGGACTGCAAAAGTGCCAGGGCCAGAAGCGGGTCGGTAACGGCGGCAATGGCAAGGCTGGTCCGTCCGGTGGCCATACCCATTTCATCCTTGGTGTAAGGAAGCCGGACACATTGCTGGTCCGTGCCGGCGGCGAAGCTCTTCGCTCTGCGCCAGGTGTGGTCGGATGCGTCGGATGCAACCAGGATCAAATGGGCATGCAGCGCTCTGGCTGCTGCGCCTACAGGCTCTTCGCCCAATTCTGCCCGGCCGCCTTTTCTTGCCAGTGCCAAATAATTTAAGGCTTTTTCCATTTATTCGCCGGCCTCCATTTCCCTTGTCAGACGCAGATATACCTCCTCGGGAATTTCGACCTCTAAACTGCGGTCAAGGGAACGGGACTTCTGGGCTTTTTTCAAGCATTCGGGGTCCAGACAGACATAGGCGCCCCGTCCGTTCAGCTTACCGCTGAAATCCAGACTGACGGTGCCGTCGGTCTTGCGAACCACACGGATCATATCCCGCTTTGCCTTGCGCTCACGGCAGCCCATGCACTGCCGCTGGGGAATTTTCTTTTGCATTAGGACTACCTTCCTTTCCTGGATTAAGCTTCCTCTTCTGCCTGGGAAACAGACTTGATATCGATCTTATAGCCGGTGAGGCGGGCAGCCAGACGGGCGTTCTGGCCTTCCTTGCCGATAGCCAAGCTCAGCTGGTCATCGGGAACGATAACGCGGCATGCTTTTGCACCGGGGATGGGGGTAACGGAAACGACATCGGAGGGGCTCAGAGCGGAGCGAACATATTCGCAGGGATCTTCGGACCAAACAACGATATCAATCTTTTCACCGTGGAGCTCTTCCACGATGGCGTTAACACGGCCGCCTCTGGGACCAACACAAGCGCCCACGGGATCAATGCCCTCCATAGCGGC
>JAZOSG010000203.1:0-3992 GCA_045657005.1 Faecousia sp. | reverse complement strand
CCGAGACACCGGAAAAGAAGTCTGGCAGCGGACTGATCTTTACGCTGGTCATGTCCGGCATCCTGCTGGTAACGGTCATCGCTGCTGCGGTGTATGTGGTGCTTAAGGCACGCAAGGATGGCTGCAGCATCAAGGAGACGGCGACCCAGTTCCTCAAGCAGCTGGTTGCGGAGCTTGTGCAGGTGTGGCAGATGGTTGCCGCGGCGACAAAGAAGCTCTGGGCAATGATCGTGGCGCTTGCCAAAAAGCTGTGGCCTGTGATCGTGGCATTTGCCAAGAAACTGTGGCCCATGATCGTAATGGCAGCTAAGAAGGCTGCGCAGCTGTGTGTCAAGGCATACAATGCGGCGCTCCTTTGGGTCAAAAAGCTGTTTGCCAAGAAGGAAAAGCCGGAAACCGAAGCGCCTGCGGAGGAAGCCGGAGAGCCCGAAGCCGAGGAAGTGACCGAGGCGGAGGAAGTGACCGAAACCGAAGAAACAGCCGAAGAGACACAGACCGAAGAAACGGCTGAGTAATCAGTAAAAACGGGGCAGGGCAGAGCCGCATAGCCGGCTTTGCCCTACCCGAGAAGGAAGATGCGGAAAATGAAGCAGAAAATCAAAGCCATAGGGCTGTGCCTACTGCTGCTGACAGCGGTGCTATTTGCAACCGGCTGCAGCCAGGAGGAAACTCCGTATCAGATCAATGACGCGGAGAATTATTCCGTCAGTGTCAAGTTTGATGCCAACGGCGGATTTTTTACCACGAACACCTCTGTGATCGTGGACTCCTATGACCTCTCCCAGCTGGAGAAAAACAGCGACGGTCAGGCGCAGATCGCCCTGATCCCGCCGGACAGTTCTTTCCGTGACAAGAACGCCTTTACTCCCATCAACAATGGCTATTTTCTGGCAGGCTGGTATGCTGAGCGTACTGACGCCGGTACGGACAGCCTGGGAAATCCTGCCTATACTTACACAGGTCTTTGGGATTTTGAGGAGGATCGTTTGACCCTGGATCCTGCCAAAACCTACACAGCGGAAGAACCGGTACTGACTCTGTATGCCGCCTGGATCCCTATGTTCCAGATCGAGCTGTTTGATCTGGACTCCGGCGACCTGCTGCAGACCATTTCCTATGACCCTACGGCGGACAGCGAGATATTGCTTCCTGCCTGGGACGAGGAGACTGGCGCCATCGAAATGAACGATTTCCCTGAGAAATCGGGCTATACCTTCCAGGGTGCCTACTACGATGCGCAGGGTACGCAAGCAGTGGAAACTGCCCAGATCGTCCACTCCGGTGCTGTGGACTACACTACCGGCACCGCGAAGGATCCTTCCATGAAACTGTATGTGGATTGGATGGAAGGGGAGTGGTACCACATTTATAATGTGGAGCAGTTTGTGGACAATGCCAGCGTCAGCGGTTGCTACGAGATCCACGCGGATCTGGATTTTGCTGACGAGATCTGGCCCTCCTCTTTGATGCACGGAACCTTTACCGGCACCATCCGGGGCAACGGCCACACCTTTAAGAATATTTCTTTTGAGCAGACGAATAACTCCAAGGTCAGCTGCGGTCTGTTCGGTCAGCTGGCAGATACCGCTTCTATAAGCGATGTAACCTTTGAGAATGTGACCTTCACCATTAAGTCCGGCACCCGTATGGCTGGCACTACCTACGGTCTGCTTGCTGGCTCTGCATCTGCCAAGGCATTGTGCAGCAATGTGAAGATACTGACCAGCACCCTGCAGATCGATTCCGGCTGTTACTTTGGCACCGACGATTACACCATCGGACTGGTGTGCGGTATGGGAAGCCTGGATGTGGACCATTCCGGAATCACCTGCAAAGCTGTGGGTGACAAGCCTGAAAGCGTAGTCATTACCGTAAATGAGACCGCGGTCACCGTGGAATTCGTTACGGGTTAAAAAGTAATTTAATTAAAGGAGCGATATTATGACAAAGAGAATTCTTTCTTTCATCCTGTGCGTTGCTATGTGCATGGGCATGGTATCCATGCTCTCCGGTTGCGGCGGCGCCAGCAAGGATGCCTTCGTTATCATGACCGAGCAGCTGGACGGCCTGTTCAATCCCTTCTACTACACCTCCGCCCCCGACGGCACCATCGTTTCCATGACCCAGATCAGCATGCTGGGTGCCAAGTATGAAAACGGTGAAGTCCAGGTCGCTTACGGCGAGGACGAGGCTGTTGTTGTTAAAGACTACGAGATCGTGGAAAATGACGACGACACCACCACCTACAACTTCGTTCTGAAGAATGGCATTAAGTTCTCCGACGGTCAGCCCCTGACTATGGAGGATGTGCTGTTTAACTACTATGTGTATCTGGACCCTGTTTACACCGGCTCCAATACCCTGTACTCCACCGACATTCTGGGTCTGAGCGAGTACCGCACCCAGACCGTCGGCTCCGGCGCTGACAGCAGCAATGACCTGATCGCCTCCCAGGCTTCTACCAGAGGTCAGGCAAGAATCAATGAGCTGGTCAACCTGTTCCGTGCTGAGCTGAAGGCTTCCTCCACCAATGAGGTCAGCTACGAGGATATGGTCGCTGCCATTAAGGCATACTCTGTAAGCTCCGGTTATCAGTCCGCTATCTCCAATGAGCCCGATGAGGTCACCAGCGAGCAGCTGCTGGCTGACTATGAGTACGCCCTGGAGCTGTTCAAGGACGAGCTGGGCGATGACTACCTGAGCGCACAGGAGTCCTACACCGAAGAGCCCTATAAGTCCCACGAGGAATTTAAAGACGAGATCTTCTGCTTCATGTACACCGAAGGCTATGTGGAAGTTGAGTATGCCGAGGGTGCTGACGGTAAGATCGACCGTACCACCATCGAGAAACTGACCAAGCAGTACCCCGATTCCATCAAGGATAAGGATGCCGCTATCGACTATATCTTCAATGATAAGATCGCCCGTGAGCTGGACATCATCCTGTACTACTGGGCAACCGGCACCACCCTGACCACAGAGTTTACCGCCAAGGCAAAGGAAGTCATCCTCCACGAGAATGTCTCTGATGACGGCGATCTGGCTGTTGAGAACATTTCCGGTATTGTCTCCCTGGGTCACACCGACGCAGCCGGCTCTACCATTACCGTCAACGGCACCGATTACACCGTTGCCTCTGCCCATAATGAGGACGGTACTGTTGCAAACAGTGAGGAGTACGATGTTCTGCAGATCACCATTGACGGCGTTGACCCCAAGGCGATCTGGAACTTTGCACTGACCGTTGCGCCCCAGCACTACTACGGCGAGGGCAGCTCTGTGGAAGTGGACATTGAGAACAACAAGTTCGGTGTTGAGTTTGCAAGCTTCGACTTCATGACCGACATCGTCCAGTCCACCAGAAATATCAAGATCCCCATGGGTGCCGGTGCTTACAAGGCAACCGATACCTCCAACTCAGACGCTCCTTCCGAGAGCTCCTTCTACACCAACAACGTTGTCTACTTCAAGGCAAACGAAAACTTCACCACCGTGGGTGAGGGGATCGAAAACGCCAAGATCGATAAGATCCGTTACCAGATCGTTTCCTCCAACAACGCCATCGCTGCACTGGAGAGCGGCACTGTCCACTACATCTCCCCGGCACTGACCACCGGTAACTACGAGAAGCTGGAGGCACTTAAGAGCAAGGGCATGGTCACCCTGTCTACCGATCAGCTGGGCTACGGTTATATCGGTCTCAACTCCGCAAAGATCAACGATATCAACATCCGTAAGGCGATCATGTGCGCCATGAACACATCCCTTGCCCTGGACTACTACCGTGCCGGTACTGCCAGCCAGATCTACTGGCCCATGTCCAAGATCAGCTGGGCATACCCCGACGGTCCCGAGGCTACCGATAACGGCTTTGATTATCCCCAGCTGGGCACCTGGAGCGAGGATGTTGCCATGGCAAACATCGAAAAGTATATGCGTGAAGCAGGCGTCAGCGAGGGCGACAGCCAGCTGAAGGTCACCTTCACCATCGC
>JAZOSG010000202.1:0-4330 GCA_045657005.1 Faecousia sp. | reverse complement strand
GCGGCAAATGCCGGGGCCCGGATGGTGATGGGGGTGGAAAAGCCCATGGCATGCTTGCCCTGGGAGATGTCCATAGTTTCAGAGTGGTGGCCCCCTGCCGGGGAGGACAGAGGGGTCTGCTCCGGAAGGTTTACATAATCCCTATCCAACCGCTTGAGCAGGGGCATGAGCTTGGCGCTGACGGTTTCCGCCGTTGCCTCGCCTACATAGAAAAGATCGATCCGGCTGCTGCGCAGGATCTTTTGATAGTGGGCGTAAGCATTCTCAGGGGTGATCTTCTTTACCTGCGCCGTCTCACCCAGACGGGGGATGCCAAAGGAATCCCCCCGGCACATTTTTTTCAGCAGCTGGGCGGCAGCATAGGCGCGCTTGTCATTGCGCTGGGCCTCAATGGTGGAAATGAGATTTTTCTTCTCGCTGCGAATATAGTCCTTGCGGAATACCCCATCTTCCAGCACAGGCTCCAGCAAAAGCTCTCCCAGAAAATCGATCATCGGCTCCAATATGGCATCGCCGTCCATGGCGTACCGGTCGGAAATAAAGCTGCAATACAGGCCGGTGGTCTGGTAATCGCCCACCCGGCGTACCACTGCGCCTACGGATGCGCCGTAGAGGTCGTCCAGCCGCAGGGTAATGTCCCGCAGATCCGGCGCGCAGGCAGTGCCCCGGAGCAAAACCGCCGGGATCAGGGCATTCAGCGCTGCCTCCTGACGGCACATGGGACGGATCAGCTGCAGGCTCAGGCAGCCCTGCTTAAAGCGGTGATCGGTGAAACAGCGCAGGGTGATCCCCGGCTGTAAGGTTACGGTTTGGATCATGAAAATCTCCTTACAGTCATTTGGAGTTATTATATAACGGATCGCAGAAAATAGCAAGCAAAGGACAATTATCAATTCTTTATCCCCGGGGAGGGGATGCTGAATTTGTGGTCGAAATGCGCCTTTTGTCATTGACTTTTTTACCAAAAGGCATTAGAATAAGAACGATAAACTAGCGTCCGTGCGCCAGTACGGACCCCAGAATATATTATTAGGAGGAAACTAGATTGAAGGATTGGGCTTTCACCACAACCGTCGAAGAGATGGAAGCTGCTACCAACTCTCTGCTGGAAAACGCGCAGAAGGTTGGCGCTGACACCTGGCAGCAGCGTGTCAAGAACCAGACCCCTCACTGTGGCTTCGGCGAAGGGGGCACCTGCTGCCGGATCTGCTCTATGGGTCCGTGCCGTATTACCCCTAAGTCACCCCGGGGCATCTGCGGCTGTGATGTACACGGCATCGTAGCGCGTAATTACCTGCGTTTTACTGTCGGTGGTACCGCAGCGCACTCTGACCACGGTCGTGAGATCATGCACACTCTGCACCAGACCAAGGAGGGCGGCAACTATCAGGTCAAGGATCCTGAGAAGCTGATCCGCATCGCCAAGGAATGGGGCGTGGAGACCGAGGGTAAGGATATTTATGACCTGGCTCATGAAATGGCTGAGATCGGCCTTTTGGAGTACGGCTTCCCCTTCGGTACCCAGAAGTTTGCCAAGCGTGCGCCTGAGCATACCCAGAAGCTGTGGGATGAGGCAGGCATCACCCCCCGTGCTATCGACCGGGAGATCGCTACTGCAATGCACATGACCCATATGGGCTGCTCCTCTTTGCCTGAGGCGCTGATCCGCCAGTCCCTGCGTGCAGGTCTTAGTGACGGTTGGGGCGGTTCTATGATGGGTACGGAGTTCTCCGACGTTATGTTCGGCACTCCCAAGCCTGTTGACACCGAGGCAAATATCGGTGTTATGGAAAAAGAAAATGTCAACATCGTTGTTCACGGTCACGATCCTTCTCTGTCTGAGATGATCGTTTACTACGCAAACGATCCCGAAATGATCGCCTATGCCAAGAGCATGGGTGCCAAGGGTATCACCGTTTCCGGTGTGTGCTGCACCTCCAATGAGGTCGCCATGCGTCACGGTATCCCCATGGCAGGTAACTTCCTGAATCAGGAAAATGTTGTACTTACCGGCGCTTGTGAAGCCATCGTGGTTGACGTGCAGTGTATCTTCCCTGCACTGGGCCCCCTTTCCAAGTGCTTCCACACCAAATTCATCACCACCTCTCCCATCGCCCGTATGCCTGACTCCGAGTTTATTCAGTTCAACGCTGAGACCGCAGGCGAAAACGCAAAGGCGATCGTGAAGATGGCGATCGAGAACTTTAAGAACCGCACCCCCGAGCTGGTCAATATCCCTGACCAGAAGCAGAAGGCAAGAGTCGGCTACTCCGTTGAAGCGATAAAGAAGGTCCTGGACGGTGTTGCTAACTCCCAGCTGGACGAGTTTGGCACTACCAAGCCTCTGGTGGAGTGTGTCCACTCCGGCGTTATCCGCGGTGCTGTGGCAATGGTCGGCTGTAACAACCCCAAGGTCCGTCCCGACACTGCTCACATCGAGCTGATGAAGAAGATGCTGGAGAACGATATCATCGTGATCACCACCGGCTGCTCCGCACAGGCGGCTGCCAAGGCAGGTCTGATGGATCCCGAGCAGGCAAAGGAATACTGCGGCGCGGGCTTAAAGCGTGTTTGCGAGCTGGCTGGCATTCCTCCTGTGCTGCACATGGGCTCCTGCGTGGATATCTCCCGTATGATGGTCCTGGCATCTGACATCGCCAAGGACTGGGGCATCAACATTTCTCAGGTTCCTGTGGTGGGCTGCGCTCCCGAGTGGATGAGTGAGAAGGCTGTCTCCATCGGTAACTATGTTGTGGCTACCGGTATCGAGACCTTCCTGGGCGTGGGTCCCTACTCCAAAGGCTCTACCGTGGTCACCGAGCTGCTGCAGGGCGAGAACGGCATCAATAAGTGGGTCGAGGCGAAGTTTGTCGTCGATACCGACATTGATGCTCTGGGTGACAAGATGATCGCCTGCATTGAAGCCAAGCGTCAGGCTTTGGGAATCTAATCAATGAAGGTAGCAATTACCGGCAAGGGCGGCGTGGGAAAAACCACCCTGTCCTCCACGCTGGCGCGGCTCTATGCCGACGAGGGACGCCAGGTCCTGGCCGCCGATGTGGACCCTGATGCCAATCTGGGACTAGCCCTGGGTCTTTCTCAGGAGGAAGTGGACCAGATCGTTCCCATCTCCAAAATGCGCACCCTTGTAGAGGAGCGCACCGGTGCCAACGCTGCCAATAAGTTTTTTAAGCTGAATCCCCAGGTCTCGGACATTCCCGACACCTTTTCCAAGGAGATCAACGGCGTAAAGCTTTTGGTGATGGGTACTGTGGATGTGGGCGGCAGCGGTTGTGTCTGCCCCGAGCATGTGATGCTCAAGTCCATCCTGTCCGCCATGACCTACCGCAAGGACGATGTGGTCATCATGGTCATGGAGGCAGGTCTTGAGCACCTGGGCAGGGGCACGGCAGCCAACATGGATCAGTTCATCGTGGTCATCGAACCCGGTGCCAGATCTGTGCAGACCTACCGCAATGTCAAGCGTCTGGCATCCGATCTGGGTGTGAAGCAGGTGCGTGTGGTAGCCAATAAGATCCGGGATGAAGCCGACGAGGAATTCGTCAGAAACGCCATCCCCACTGAGGACTTGCTTGGCATGATCCACTACAACACTGAGGTCATCGACGCTGACCGCCAGGGAAAATCCCCCTACGACTTCAGCCCCAAAGCAATCGAAGAAATTCGGAATATCAAAGCGATTTTAGATCGTGAATAAATGATCAATATAAGGAGGAAATACCGTGACACTTTTTGATAGAGTTTTCGGCGGTAACGACTATAACTACGAGCGCACCGTAAAAGCCATCGACGCAGCCATTGCACAGTACGGCGAAGCCGAGCCCGTAGCGTTTCCCAACACCGCCTATAATCTGCCTTGTTACTACAGCATCACCGGCAAAAAAATCAACAATCTGGGCGAACTGAAGACTGCTCTGGAGCAGGACATCAAGCCTATGATGACTCGCAACCCCCGCCTGCAGGACGCATTCGACAGCGGCGTTGCTTCCGCGCTGTGTGCAGAATTCCTGGAAGTTCTGAAGTACCTGCACGGTGCAGAACCCTACGCAGAGCCTGAGATGGGCTTCCTGACTGACGCATTTGTCCGCAATCTGGGTCTGCCCCTGGTTACCGGCGATATTCCCGGCGTGGCTGTTATCATTGGCGGCGCTGACGATCCTGCTGAGACTGTAGAGCTGGCAAAGTCCTACCAGGCACAGGGTCTGCTGGTCACCGTGACCGGCGAGGGCATCAAGCATTTGGCTGATGCCGGAATGAAGACCGGTGAAGGCGTCCGTGTCTGCCCCCTGGGCTACGAGATGCAGTCCGT
>JAZOSG010000201.1:0-2230 GCA_045657005.1 Faecousia sp. | reverse complement strand
GTTGGGTCGAGTTCGATCTTACCTTTGAAAGTTTCCTTGAGCTTGTAGTATTCCAGCTTCAGCTTACCCTCAAGGTCGATCATATCCACTGGCTCATTGGGGAGCAGCTTCAGCAAATAGGCGCAGAAGGTATATTCCCGGTGCATATCGCTGTCGTACATCCGGACGATCTGAGCGATATACCCATACCACTTTACCAGAGAACGCAGCAGACGGCGGAACTTGTACCGCCCGTCAGTATCCAGTTGGTTGTACCGTTGGGCGACAGGCTGCAGGGCTGCTGTCATACGACCGAGTGCCTTGTCATCCTGCTTGCCGGACTTGAAATATTCATCAGCAAAGGCCTTGATGTCGTTGTCGGAGTAAATGCAGTAGCCCCGCAGTTCGTGCTGCAGCTGATAGATGCCGTCGGTGTCGATCTCCTGAGCAAGCGATGTTTCCTTGAAGAAAGGTTGGAATGCCTCCTGCATTTCCTCTTTTGTGTTCACGAAGTCCAGAACAAAGGTATCGTGCTTGTCGGCGCAGGTACGGTTCAACCGTGAAAGGGTCTGAACAGCCTTGACATTTTTCAGTTTCTTATCCACGATCATGGTGTGCAGCAGGGGTTCATCGAACCCGGTCTGATACTTCTCTGCCACGATCAGGACGTTGAAGTTGTAACGGAACTCATCTTTGGTCTGGGCATCGGAGATGGATGTGCCGTTCTTGCGGACATTCAACCCTGATTCGGTGTATTCCTGCCCGCCGTCTTTAACTGAGCCGGAGAACGCCACCAATACATCCATATCGTACTGCTGCTGGGCGATGTACCGCTTGATCTCGTGGAAGTAGCGCACCGCAGCGAGGCGTGAAGAGGTAACGACCATCATCTTTCCTTTACCGTTGATGGCACTGCGGGTGGTGCCCATGAAAGTTTCCACGATGATCTGGGATTTCTGGGCGATGTTGTAGGGATGCAGCTGCTGAAATTTGCGAATCACCTTTGCCGTGCGGCTGGCAGGTACATCCGGATTGTCCGGAATGGTCTTGGCGATCTTGTAACAGGTGTCATAGGTCATGTAGTTCTGAAGCACGTCCAGAATAAACTCTTCTTCGATCGCCTGCCGCATGCTGTAAATGTGGAAGGGGTGGAAACTGCCGTCACTGTGTCTGGTACCGAACATCTCAAGCGTTGCGGGCTTGGGAGTGGCAGTGAAAGCGAAGAATGAAAGATTTTTGTGCTTACCCTGCTTGATGAGGTCGCTGACCAGCTTATCCTGCGGATCAACTTCATCTTCTGCCTTGCCTTCGATCTCAGCGTATTCCTTGAGGGCGGCTTCTGTATCAGCGAGGGCGGCTTTCAGCTTCATGGAGGCTGTGCCGGTCTGGCTGGAATGGGCTTCATCAACGATCACGGCGAAGTTGCGCCCGGATGCCTTTTCCACTTCCTCATAGATGACAGGGAACTTCTGCAGCGTGGTGACGATGATTCTGACGCCGTTATTGATGGCATCTTTCAGGTGCTTGGAGGTTTTATCCTCGCCGATGGTTTCCACTGATCCCAGCGTGTGATCAAAGCCGGAAATGGTATCCTGAAGCTGACGGTCGAGGACGGTGCGGTCAGTGACAACGATCACGCTGCGGAAGACGGGCTTATCTTCTATGTCAAAGAGAGATGAAAGACGGTAAGCAATCCAGGCAATGGAGTTGCTCTTGCCGCTGCCTGCACTGTGCTGAATAAGATAATTATGCCCGGCACCGTTGGCAGAAACATCCGCAACGAGCTTGCGGACAACATCCAACTGGTGATAACGGGGGAAGATCAGGGCTTTCTTGGCAACCAGTTTGAAAGAGCCATTCGGCTGCATGACCTTTTCTTCGGAGTGCTGCAAGTTGATGAACTTCTGAATAATATCCAGCATACTTTCTTTCTGGAACACTTCCTGCCAGAGATAGGCGGTGGCGTAGCCGTCAGGGTTGACCGGATTGCCCTTGCCGCCATCGTTACCGGCACCGGCAGAACCCTGATTGAAAGGCAGGAAGCGGGTCTTTTTGCCGTCCAGCTTGGTGGTCATCAATACTTCGGTAAGGTCGGCGCAGAAGAAAGCGAGGATACGGCGGTTGAACTGGAAACAGATCTCTTTATTATTGCGGTCATACATCCACTGCTTTTTTGCGTTGTCAACGCTCTGACCTTTGTACTGATTTTTCAACTCAAAGGCAAAGACTGGGATACCGTTGACCGCCAGCA
>JAZOSG010000200.1:0-4205 GCA_045657005.1 Faecousia sp. | reverse complement strand
GGGCTGAGCCGCAACTCCCGCTTGCGAAGCGCCCTCCCCTATGTACCCCACCGGGCGTGCTTTCGATAGTGCGGCAAAAGGTTTCGGTGCGGTAAGAGTGCAAACTTGAACTGCTCGATAAACTGGAATTTGACTGCATATGTGCTTTCTGGTATAATACGTCCAGAATTATGTGGAGGGTATTCCTATGAGAATGAGAAAAATGAAGAATCTGGAGCCCCGTATGGAAAGATGCGCCGCGCTGCGGATCGCTCAGCCGGAGACGATGAAAGGGAACTGGCGTCAGCTGAAGCAGGATGCCAGGGCGCTGTGGGTGGAGGTAGGCTGCGGTAAGGGCAAATTCACCGCCGAGACTGCCCAGGCAAACCCGGAGATCTTATTGATCGCTGTGGAGCGGTGCCGGGAGGCAATGGTGGTCGCTATGGAGAAGGCGCAGGCAATGGGGCTTACCAATGTGTTTTTTATCGATATGGATGTTGCCGAGATAGAGAGCATCTTTGCCCCCGGTGAGATCGAGCGGTTGTTTATCAACTTCCCTGACCCCTGGCCCAGGAAGAAGAACGCCAAGCGCCGGCTGACCCATCGGGGTTTTTTGGACAAATACTGCCGGGTGGTGCAGGAAGGCGGCGAGATCCACTTTAAGACCGACAACGCTCCGCTTTTTGCGTTCTCTGTGGAAGAGTTTGCCGCCTGCGGACTGCAGGTCAATGCTCTGACACGAAACCTCCACGAAAATGGCATCGTGGGCATTATGACCGGCTACGAGGAAAAATTCCACGCTCTGGGTACGCCCATTAACCGCTGCGAGGTGGTATGTAAGCCCTTCCTGCTTCCCCCGGAGGAGAAGAAAAAGCAACCCGAAACACAGGAATAAATTCCAGTTTAGCGGACAGTGTCCGCTGACAAACTCGCACGACAACCTTCGCTTGTCGTTACTGCTCCTGACTGTTCCCGGTAACGCAATTGCATTCGTAATCCACCATTTTTTAACGCAGTAACGATACCGAGCGGGTCAGGGAACTAACGAATTGATAGGCACTTTGCACGAATTGTCCGGCGGCACTGCCGCCCGATAAACTGGAATCTGAAGAGGTGAGAACGATGATTTACTTGGCAGGAAGCTGCGATGTGGCGGTGATCGGTGCCGGTCACGCTGGTATCGAAGCTGCGTTGGCATCCGCCCGGTTGGGGCTTAATACCATCCTGTTTACCATCAATTTGGACGCGGTAGGAAACATGCCCTGCAATCCTGCCATCGGCGGTACCGGCAAGGGGCATCTGGTAAGAGAACTGGATGCGCTGGGCGGTGAGATGGGTGTTGCCGCGGATAAAGCATGCATCCAGTACCGGATGCTTAACCGGGGCAAAGGCCCGGCGGTCCACTCGTTGCGCGCCCAGGCAGACCGGCGGAAATACCAGCAGGTGATGAAGCACACATTGGAGCAGCAGGAGAATTTGCAGCTGAAGCAGGCGCAGATCACCCAGATCTTGACCCAAAACGGTCAGGTAGCCGGTGTGCGTACCCAGCTGGGCGCGGAGTATTCTGCCCGGGCGGTGATCATTGCTACCGGTACATTTTTGGACAGCACCATCGTTATTGGCGAGTCGGTGCTTTCCTCCGGTCCTGACGGTATGCATCCGTCGGTGGGACTTGCGGATAACCTGCGCAGCCTTGGGCTGTCCCTGCGCCGGTTCAAGACCGGCACGCCTCCGAGAGTGAACCGCCGCTCCATCGACTTTTCCAAAATGGAGCTGCAGCCGGGAGATGAAGACCCGGAGCCGTTCTCTTTCCGGACGGAGCAGAAGCCTGTAAACAGCGCCGTGTGCTACCTGACCTATACGAACGAAGAGACCCACCGGATCATCCGGGAAAATCTGCACCGCAGCCCCATGTACGACGGGACGATCTCCGGGATAGGCCCCCGGTACTGTCCCAGTATCGAAACAAAGATCGTCCGATTTGCCGACAAGAGCCGCCATCAGCTGTTTGTTGAGCCCTGCGGACTGGACACGGAGGAAATGTATATCCAGGGCTTTTCCTCCAGCTTGCCGGAGGATGTGCAGCTTAAAATGCTGCGCACAGTCCCCGGTCTTGAAAACGCGGAAATGATGCGCCCTGCCTATGCCATCGAGTATGAGTGCATCGACCCGACCCAGCTCAAGCCTACCCTGGAAACCAAATGCGTTTCCGGACTGTACGGCGCAGGGCAGTTTAACGGCACCTCCGGCTATGAGGAGGCGGCAGCCCAGGGCTTGGTGGCTGGCATCAACGCAGCGCGCAAGCTTCTGGGAAAGACGCCCATGATCCTGACCCGGGATACCAGCTACATCGGTACTCTGATCGACGATCTGGTGACCAAGGGCACGGAAGAGCCTTACCGGATCATGACCAGCCGCTCTGAATACCGGCTACTGCACCGGCAGGACAACGCCGACCAGCGATTGTGCGCGATCGGTGCCCAGATGGGACTTGTCCCAGAAGAACGGCTGGCGCAGGTGGAAGAAAAATATGAAGCTGTCCGCCGGGAGATCGCCCGGCTGGAGGGCTGCGGCGTACCGGCATCGGAACGGCTGAATGCTATGCTGGCAAGCCGGGATTCTGCGACTGTGACCAACTCCGCAAGGCTGGCAGACCTTTTGCGCAGACCCCAGGTGACCTATGCCGATATTGCGCCTTTTGATCCGGACAGACCGGCGCTGCCCGGTGCTGTCACCGATGAGGTGCAGATCCAGCTCAAATATGCCGGCTACCTTGCCCGGCAGGAAAAGCAGCTAGAGCTATTCCGCAAAGAGGAGACCCGGCTGCTGCCGGAGGATATGGACTATATGGCCATCTCCGGACTTCGGCAAGAGGCACAGGAAAAGCTTCAGAGCATCCGCCCGGTGTCCATTGGTCAGGCAGGTCGGATCTCCGGTGTCAGCCCGGCTGATATCGCGGTACTGCTGATCTGGCTGCAGCAAAATGGATTTTAAACCGAACAAAAACCGCCTCCGACGCGTAGAATAGTCGGAGGCGATTTTTATGCCAATTGTCAATACTTCCCAGCCCATTACAGCCGCCAGCTGTGATCAAATGATCCTGGAGATCGTCAAAGCCTACCCTTTTTGCCGTACAGAGCTACTGACTTCCACTGCCTTTCAGCGGCCGATCCGCACGCTGGTCATCGGGCAGGGCGCAAGAAAGGTCATCTACTCCGCTGCCCACCATGCCAACGAATGGATCACAGCACTGGTGCTTTTGAAGTTTGCCGAGGAGCTGGCGCAGGCGATCCAGTCAGAAGGGGAGATATTCGGCAAAAATGCCCGGCAGATCTCCGAAACGGCTACGATCTACATGGTGCCTATGGTCGATCCGGATGGGGTAGATCTGGTGGTGGGGGCGATCCAACCGGGGAATATTCAGTATGACCTTGCCCAGCGGCTGGCGCAGGATTACCCTGCGATCCCGTTCCCCTCCGGCTGGAAGGCGAACCTTTTGGGCGTGGATCTGAATCTGCAGTACCCTGCCGGGTGGCTTCAGGCACGGGAGATCAAATTCAGCCAGGGCTTTACCCGACCCGGTCCCCGGGATTATGTGGGCAGAGCGCCCCTGAATCAGCTGGAGGCCCAGGCACTGGAAGGCTACACGGAATTTATCGACCCGGCATTGGTGCTTGCGTATCACAGCCAGGGCAAAGAGATCTACTGGCAGTTCCGGGATTATGAAGTGCCGGGCGCCCGGGAGCTGGGAGAGGAATTTGCCCGGGTCAGTGGCTACACTTTGACCCAGGTGCCGTATAATTCCAGCTTCGCAGGCTATAAGGATTGGTTCATCCAGCAATTCCGAAGACCCGGCTATACCATCGAGGTAGGCAGCGGCGAAAATCCTCTGCCCCTTTCCCAGTTTGATGAGATATACCGGGACAATTTGGGGATCCTGGTCACAGCCGCCCTGGGACTGACACAGTAAACCGCAATTTCTTCTTGAGTTTTTCCATTATAGCATATAAGCCTGAAGTGATCTTCGCATATTAAAAATTGTCTCATGAAAAAGGTGAGACAGCCATTTTGCTGATATTGCAGCATCAAATTCCAGTTTAGCGGACAGTGTCCGCTGACAAACTCGCACGACAACCTTCGCTTGTCGTTACTGCTCCTGACTGTGCCCGGTAACGCAATTGCATTCGTAATCCACCATTTTTTAACGCAGTAACGATACCGAGCGG
>JAZOSG010000199.1:0-5916 GCA_045657005.1 Faecousia sp. | reverse complement strand
ATGAAGATCACCGAAGGCGTCCTGCGCTGCCTGACCACTGCAGTGGAAGAGTAAGGAGGTAACTTCATGCTTAACCACATCGTCATCATGGGTCGTCTGACCCGTGACCCCGAGCTGCGCCGTACCGGCAGCGGCGTCGCCGTAGCCAGCTTCTCGCTGGCGGTTGACCGTGACTTCGGCAACCGGGAAAGCGGCGAACGGGAAACCGATTTCATTGACTGTGTCGCTTGGCGTCAGACCGGAGAATTTGTCTCCAAGTATTTCACCAAGGGCCGCATGGCAGTGGTATCGGGTCGGCTCCAGATCCCTAACTGGACCGACAAAGAGGGCAATAAGCGCCGCACTGCCGAGGTCGTGGCAGACAATGTCTACTTCGGCGACAGCAAGCGTGACGGTGACAACGGCAATTCTGCCTACACTGGAAACGCCTACGGTGCCGCACCGGCTGCTCCCAGCTTTGGCGGCTACTCTGCGCCTGCCGCATCCGCGCCTGCATCTGATTTCACGATGCTCAGCGATGATGACGCGCAGCTGCCTTTCTAAGGCTGCCCTGAAAACTTGACTTTTCTACAATGCTTACAAAGGAGGTTATTTCCATGGCTAACGAACAGCGTGTTCGTCCCCGCAAGCGCAAGAAGGTATGTGCTTTCTGCGTTGAGAAGGTGACTGTTATTGACTACAAGGACACTGCGAAGATCCGCCGTTACCTGTCCGAGCGCGGCAAGATCCTGCCCCGCCGTACCACCGGCACCTGCGCAGCGCATCAGCGCCATCTGACCACCGCTATCAAGCGTGCTCGCCAGATCGCTCTGCTGCCCTATGTCGCTGAATAATAGCAAAACGAAGCCCCGGAACTGCGGTTCCGGGGCTTTTTTTGCTTATTCGGCGCTGAGAGCGCGCAGATATGCGATGGTATTGACACAGTCCTCATAAACGGAGATGTTGACGCTCTTTGTCTGGGAATAGACATACCCGGAATCTCTCCGGTTTTCCACCGCCTGGATGATCAGGTAACCGCAGACCTCCTGATCCTGGTGGTACTCCCATATCTGCGCCATGGTGCCTGCGTCACAGTCCTTCCGGATCGCCTCCATCAGTCCGGTGACGATCGGCTCGTTGCCAAAGCTGCCTTCCAGCACATACTGCACCACTTCCTCTTCTCCGAACTTTTCCTTCATGGAATCCAGATCCACATTCACAAGTCCGGCTTCTGAGGCAATGGAAATATAAGGAAGCTCCTCATCGAAACGGTGGAACTCCACCAGGTAGGCTTTTTCCAAAAACGCCTCCGGGTCATCCATTTTAAACACGCTCTCGGGGGTGCTGTAGCACTGCTTCAGCGCCTGCCCGACCTCACTGCTCGCATCGAGGTAATACTGCCGGTCAAGGACCGTCCCGTTTTTCATCTCATACTGCAGCCACAAAAAACTGTCGCCGCCTATGCTGCGCTCTTCTTCCAGCTGGGCGTGGAGCTTTGTGATGCTTTCGATATCCTCCTGCCGTATCAGTGTGATACTCTCATTTTCGAAATAAAACTGGGAGGAATAGGGACTCAGCCGCACCTTCCAAACCTGCTCCGCCTCCGGTACATACCGGGTGATACCGAAAGGATCCATCCAGGTCAACCCAATGCTAAGGGCAAATACTACCAACACCGCGCCAAAGCCGATCCAGGTATTTTTCCGGAACACATTGACCCGCTTTTCCAAAAGCATCCGGCCGGTAAAAAAGCCGATGGTAAGACCGATCACCAGGAAAATATACCGCAGGCTCTCTGCCGTCATATCTGCCACAAAGTACATTACTGCGCCGACACACAGAGTATAGATCACCAAAAATACCGGGGATGCCGGCTTGACCGCCATGAAGTCACCTGCGGTCTCCAGCCTACGCCTGCGGTAGATCAGCAGCGCAAGCACCGTCAGCACCACGCCAACTGCCGCAGCGATCCCTAAATATCGCCAATCCTCCGGGACAAAGCCATGAAATTTTGCGCTTTCCGTCATATTATCATAGGTGATGCCCACATAGTCTGCCTCCATAAAGGCAAGCACCGGGCTCATCCGGGCATACCCATCCATGTTCAGCTTGACACCGTACAAAAGGGGCTCGTAGAAGGTCTGTACCAGCCATGCCGCCAGCACGGAGAAGAAATTGATGATCCCATATACTGCCACAGCACCCAACCGGTTGCCGGCGCACATGATACTGAATACCCCCACCGAAAAGAAAAACAGGTACTGCAACACAGTAACGCCCAGCCACAAAAACGCGCCATAGCAGTACTGCTGCAGCAGCATCGCCGTGATCAGGCAGCCCAGCGTATTGGGAACGACGCAAAACAGCAGTCCGGCTGCCAAGTGTGTTAAAAACCAGCCCTCTCTGCGCATAGGCATCGCGTGCAGGGCGTTGCACATCTGGCTTTTGAACAGGTTGCCAAACAGAAGCACCGCACACAGCCCGGCATAGATCAGATTGACCCAGCTCATGGCCTTCATGATAGACGAGGCGTTGGTAACGAACCTTGCCCCGGAGCCTTCACTGTCCCACACAAGCAGAACGAACATCAGCATAAAGACCGTATACAGTCCCCACACCGGCGCGAACCGGGTGATATCCTTTTTCAGGACAGTGCTGTTAAAGTACGATGTTCTTAACTTCATAATTGACACCTCCCAGCTCGTAGATAAATATCTCCTCCAAGGATAGGGGCAGCACATCAAAATACACAGGCGCTGTCTGCTGCACCCGGGCTGTGACCTCCTCAGCGCTGCCCCGTACCACCAGAGTCTTAAGCCGTCCGGCTTCTGCCCTGTGCAAAATTTCCAGCTCCGGGGGCACATCGCCCACCAGCTGCAGCTTGACAGTGCTGCCCTGCATGTCCGCCAGGCTTCGCTCCAGCAGCATTTTTCCGTGATCCATGATGCCCACATGGTCGCAGATATCCTCCAGCTCCCGGAGGTTGTGAGAGGAGATCAGTACAGTGGTCTCCCTCTGGGCAACATCGGACAGAATCAGGCTCCATACCTGCCGCCGCATCACAGGATCCAGTCCGTCCACCGGCTCATCCAGAACCAGGATCTCCGGACGGGTGCAGATGGCAAGGTGGAATGCCGCCTGCTTCTGCATGCCCTTGGAAAAACGGCGAATGGGGGATTTTCTCGGCAGCTGGAAGACCTCAAACAGCCGGTCAAACAGCTGGTCATCGAATTGCGGGTAAATGCCCTTGTAGAATCTGTGCATATCCTCAAGGGATGCCGAGGGGAAAAAGAAAATATCGTCGGGAATGTAGCCCATTTTTTCCTTGATCTCGGGGTTTTCAAATACCGGCAGCCCCTCCACGGTCACACTGCCGCTGTCCGGACGGTAAACGCCGGTGATATGGCGGATGGCGGTGGACTTACCTGCACCGTTGGGGCCTACCAGACCGTAGACCGCGCCCTTGGGCACTGTCATGCTCAGATCGTCCAGCGCCTTAAAATTGCCAAAGGTCTTGGTGATATTACGCAGTTCAAGCATTTTGGTCTCCTCCTTTTTCTAACCGTTGGATCAGCTCCTGCCGGGTAACGCCCAAAGCCATCAACGCAGCGGCTGCTTTATCAAAGCTGTCAAGCAGCGGCTGCTGCTCCCGGGGTGTGACCTGGGGAACACCGCAGACAAAGCAGCCCTTGCCCGGAACAGTTGCGATCCAGCCCTGCATTTCCAGCTCCCGGTAGGCGCGCTGGATGGTATTGGGGTTGATGGCAAGCTGACCTGCCAGCTCCCGGACTGAAGGGAGTCTGTCGCCGTTTTGCAAAACCCCGGACAGGATCTGCTCTCGGTAGCCGTCGATGATCTGGCTGTAGATGGGGCGGGCATCCCGGTAATCCAGGTGTACCATGTTCCATCCCTCCTTGTGTATTAACCGTATTAACTGTACTAGTACAGTTATGGTACACTGTCAATGGCAGTATGTCAAGAGGTAATTTTCAATTTGCGCGCAAGAAAGCCGCCCGGATGGGTAATACCACTAACTAAGTGACATTACCCGGGTGGGCGGCTTTCTTAATCCTTTATCAGCTCCCGGAATACCGGAAGGCTTTTTTGTATCATTTCATAGCTGACGCAGTAGCAGATCCGGAAATACTCCGGGCAGCCGAAATCGTCGCCGGGAACGACCAAAAGATCCCGCTTTTTTGCCTTTTCTGAAAATGCCTTAGCGCTGCCGCCGGGGGCTTTGACGAACAGGTAAAACGCACCATCAGGTTTAGCTACCTCATAGCCTGCCTCCGCAAGCCCCTGCCACAGGGCACGGCGATTGCGGTCGTAGCTATCCAGATCCGGGCGCAAATGGGCGCAACGGGCAATCACCTTTTGCAAAAGGGACGGCGCGCACACATGCCCAATAGCACGGGACGCACCTGCGATGGCAGCAAACAAGGACTTACTGTCCGCTGCCTGCTGTGGTACATAAATATAGCCGATCCGCTCACCGGGCAGGGACAACGACTTGGAGTAAGAGTAGCATACAATGGTATCCGGATAAAGGTTGGGAATGAACGGTGCGGTGACGCCATCGTACACCAGCTCCCGGTATGGCTCATCCGCAACGATATAAATGGGATGTCCGTACTGTGCCGCCTTTTTCTTCAGCAGCGCTCCCAGATCACGCAGGGTCTGCTCGGTGTAGACCGTTCCCGCCGGATTATTGGGAGAATTGACGATCACCGCCACCGTGTTAGGGCTCAGCATTTCCTCCAGCGCGTCCATCCGGATCTGAAACCCCGGGGCATCCGCAGGCACTACCCGGAAATGCGCGCCCGCCCCTTCCACAAAGGGGCGGTACTCCGGAAAAAAGGGCGCAATGGCCAAAATCTCACTGCCGGGGACTGCCAGCGCCCGGAACACTGCCGTCAGCTCCGGTGCTGCGCCGCAGCCGATAAACAGATCGCCAGGCTCCACCCCGGCACCATACCGGGCGTTCAGGTCATCGGCAATGGCCTGCCGGGTCTGCAGGTCACCCACGGCGGAGGTGTAGCCATGGATGGCAAGGCTGTCCGTATCCTCCAGGATCGCCCGGATGGCAGCGTTTACCTCCGGGGGCGACGGGATACTGGGATTACCCAGGGAGTAATCATAGACATTTTCCGCACCCACAATGGCTGCCCGGGCTTTTCCGTACTCAAACAGATCCCGGATGCAGGAGCGGTTCGCTCCAAGGGCGTAAGCATTTTCGTTGTACATGAAATTCATCCTCACAATTCATACAGGGGTGCCAGGGGGTCATAGGGCTGGGGCTTATATGTAACAGACCCGATGGGCTTGCTGTCCAGCCCGAATTTGGGATTGTAGCCAAATAGGTTTACATAACGCTCCAAGTCGCTGCGCTCCGCCTCCATGGCCTTGGTCACTGCTACGGTAGCGATCACATCATCCACCGCCCGGTGGGAGTTGACTACCTGGTCGCTCAATCCGTAAGCCTCAATGGCATTGCACAGCTTATGGGGGAAGCTGCGCCGATCCTTATACACTGTCAGAAGATCGATCTTGTCCTTGCCCTTCAATATGGCAGGATCTCCGTCACGCAGCAAAAGATAAAACAAAAAGCTCAAGTCAAAATGGGCGTTATACGCCAGCAGCAGCGTATTGCCCTGCACCATTTCGCTGATATCCCGGCAAAGACGGGTCTTGGGAATTCCGCGCTCCCGCAGATCCTGATTGGAAATGCCGGTGAGTTTTTCGATCTGGGGCGGCACAAAGCCCCCGGGGCTCAAGCTGATCAGCTGATCGTACTCCTGCACGATCACCGCCTGACCGTCCCGGTTTTCCACCACCACGGCGGCAAATTCGATGATCTCGTCCCGGCTGAACTGCAAGCCTGTGGTCTCGGTGTCAAAAAACACCAGCCGGTCATATTTAGAGAACAGTTTTTCAAAT
>JAZOSG010000198.1:0-6584 GCA_045657005.1 Faecousia sp. | reverse complement strand
AAGCGCAGCCGGCACCGCCGGATCAGCTCCTGCTGGTCATACGTTAAAAACAGCTTTTTCGCCTGGGTAAGCTGAATCTTATAATTGTCCTGTGGTTTCATAATTTATTCCGTCACTTCTTTGAGCAGTATCTTCTTATCAAAGCCGCCCCGATCTTTTCGCTTTTCTTCACGAAGCCGGGTAACCGTCTCCCAGGAATCGCCCCTTGCCTTTACAACGGCATGCATGACCTCCAGCAGGTCCGCCAGTTCCTCCAGGGACTTGCTTTCTTGGTATTCTGCCAGCTCCTCGTTCAGCTTTTCATCCAGCTTTTCTATATACGCCCGGTCTGACAGGATCTGTGTTGTGCAGGATTTGCCTGTATTCGTGATGATCTGGGGAATACGGTCCCGGACAAGCTTATCATATACGGTGGTTTTCATTTGCATCTCCTCGTGAATGAGTAAAGTCCGCCTACACGGCAGACTTTCAGAGTGTCAAAAAAGCCGCCAACCGTCAAAACACAAATATAAAATAATGTTAGACGGTATAGCATACAGCCCGTAGGGGACGGGTCTCCGTCCCAATAAATAAGGCAAAAAAATTCTTGCTACGCAAGGTGTTTCGACTTACTGCGCAACTCGAAGCTTACCGTACCTATGTACGCCTACAGCTTCGAGTTGCTTGTCTTGACGGCTCCTTTGACCTCTGTCAGTCTGCCTATACGGCGGACTTTCAGTTTAATGACATTCCAGCATCTGGCGGAAGGCGTCGAACATTTCCTCTTCTGTTTCGTAGACTCCCACATAGGTCTGGTCGCCCATGATCCCTGCCAGTGCAGGCTGTACCCGCTCTGCCATCACGATCTTGTCACCGAAGCGCTCCATGACGGCATTATGATCCATAACATAATTTTTGCTATCCCGTCTGCCGCAGAAGCCACAGAAATGGTGGGGGTTGTCCAGCGACATATCAGTTTTGTCGAAGACCATCATGTCTGCCCAGATCTTATACATATCCACACCATATGCAAAGTTCGCCATATCCGGAGAGATCCCTCCGGGGGGACGCATATTGACTTCCAGTCCCAAGATGTCCCCTGCCTTGCCAAGCCCCTTCTGATCTCGGCGCAGGACAAAAAATTCCAGGTGAACATAGCGGCTGCGGACATCGAATGCCTTGACCGTGCGGCGACCCAGTTCACGCATCTTATCCGGCAGATCCTTGACGATATAGAATACCGAGTCATCGGCATTGTTCATTACATCCATCAAAGAGCCCAGGGTCACATTGCCGCCCTCCATGACAGGCTCGCCCTTGGAGTTAATGATGGCATCATAGGTACGCACCTCGCCGTCCACATACTCCTCCATAATATACTGGACAGAGCTATCCTTGGTGGCATAGAAATAATCCACCTCGCTGTCGTCGTGGAGACGGTAGGTACTGCTGGCGCCCACACCGTTATCCGGCTTGACCACCACAGGGTAACCCACTTGATTGGCAAACGCCTTGCTACCCTCGATATCCCCGACCATATGGTAACGGGCTGTGGGGATACCTGCCTTTTCGTAATACTGCTTCATTTTGGACTTGCACTTGACCTTCTCCATATCTCCTTCCTGGAAGCCGGTGGTGATATGGAAGGCTGTACGCAGCTTGGCGTCCCGTTCCAGCCAGTATTCGTTATTGGATTCCAAATAATCGATCTTACCGTGCTTGTAGGTCAGAAATGCCACGCCCCGGAAGACCTCGTCGTAATTCTCAAGACTGGATACCTTGTAGTACTCGTCCAGAGAATCCCGAAGCTCCTGAGTTAGTTCATCGTAAGGACAGTCGCCGATTCCCAGCACGCGCATACCGTTTTGGCGCAGTCCTGCGCAGAACCGCCAGTACGCAGCCGGAAAATTCGGTGAGATAAATATAAAATTCTTCACTTTTTTCCTTCTCTCTTTTACAGAAATTGCGGCAGATAATGCTCTACCATTTTAAACCACCAGGGCCAGTCATGATCTACATCGTGCCCCCAGAAATCCACCTGCGCGTGGATCCCCTTGTGATATAGGATATCCGCCAGATGGGCAGTGCTTTCCTTCAGAAGATCCTCCCATGCACCCTGTCCCACCACAAACAGCATCTTACGGCTGTTATACATGTCTATGTAGGGGTGATCCGCCGGCATATTGGGAAGATACCGGCAGGGAGTATTCTGATACAGAAGCTCGTCCATGTAATCCCCAAAGGAATCCTCGGAATCGTACAGTCCGGAGATGGCAAACACCGCGCCGAACAGATCCGGTCTGCGGAAAAACAGATTGCCTGCGTGCATAGCACCCATGGAAGCGCCAAAGAGCATGATCGGCTGGTCATAACCGTTGGCGATGCCGCTTAAATGCCGGATGGTGGGCACCATTTCCTCCACCACATAATTGTACCATTTCTCGTGCATTTCAATGCGGTGTCGGGGAGAATCGGTGGTGTTGGCATAAGTCTCGTTATCGATGGTGTCGATGGAATAGACGGTACATTTACCCTCCTCGATCCAGGGTGCCCAGTAGTCCACCATCTTAAAATTTTCGAAATCAAAAAATCTGCCACCCTGACAGGGAATGAATATCACAGGTTTTCCTGCGTGTCCGTAGACCTTAAATTCCATTTCCCGACCAAGGTAACCGCTGTAATGATGCATGTATTCTATCTTCATAATCACAATCCCAAACAATCCATAAAAATCGGTATCTGCTTTTCCCAGCTTGCCTCGCTGTGGGTGCCGCCAGGAACGATTCGGAAGGTCATATCCACCTTCTTGGTCAGCAGCAGATGGCAAGCTGCGATCAGCGCGGAGGCGCTCTGCTCATGGTTGTACATTTCCAGGCTGCCGTAGTCCATATAGATGCAGGTGTCATTTTTGATCTTGGCACCGGCGATCATCTGCAGCACCTGATCCGGGTCTACCCAAAGGCTGGGTGACAGGCAGGCTGCCCGCTGAAAAACCTTGTTATAGCACACCGCACCGTACAGCGCCATAAGGCCACCCATAGAAGAGCCGCCCAGGATCGTGTTCTCCCGATCCGGCAGTGTACGCCAGTTCCGGTCGATATAAGGCTTAAGCCAGCCGGTAAGCCAGTCCATATAGATTTTTCCCTTGCTCTCAATAGTACCAAGGGTGTCATTTTCAAAATCAAAGGGGGCATACTCCTGCAGTCTTCCGTTACCCTCGTGATTGCATTCAACTGCCACGATGATCAGATCTTTCTTGGCTGTGTCCATGTACCTCGCCATTCCCCAGGATTTTCCGTAGGTGGCATCGGAATCGAAGAACACATTATGTCCATCGAACATATACATCACCGGAAACCGGCGCTTAGGCTGTCTCCGATAGGAAGCAGGCAGATAGATGTATGCCCTGCGTGGCGTATCCCCGGTAAGGGCAGGGATGGTCACTTCCCACTTTTTTACCATAAATTACTACCTCTTCAAAATATCTCATTATAGTATACCTTTGTGATGAAATCTTGTCAATCCATATGTCCGGATTCAGCAGTTTATAAGTTGACTTTCTACGGGCTGTCGTGGTATACTAGGTTCAAATTTTTCAGGAGGGATCGATATGAACAAGGTGATCATCCCCACAGGCTATCAGCCTGTGCTGAACAGCTATGATCTGCAGCGCGCCATTGCGCTGACGAAGGATATTTTTCAGGCAGAGTTCACCCAGAATCTGCACTTGAAGCGCGTATCTGCTCCGCTGTTTGTCAGAGCCGACTCAGGTCTTAACGATGACCTCAGTGGCAAGGAGCGGGCAGTTGCCTTCGATATTCCTGCCATTGGGGATACTGCCCAGGTGGTACATTCTCTGGCCAAGTGGAAGCGTCTGGCATTGAAAAAATACGGTTTTGCCTCCCACGAGGGCCTATACACCGATATGAACGCCATCCGCAGAGATGAGGAGCTGGACAATATCCACTCTGTATATGTGGATCAGTGGGACTGGGAACGGATCATTGAAAAAGAAGACCGCACCCCGGAATATCTCAAGGCAACGGTACAGTCTATCGTGGATGTGATCTGTGATGCCAGCGAAGCGCTGAAAAAGGCATTTCCCCAGATCCGGGTAGAGCTGTGCCGCCAGGTCAGCTTTATCACCTCTCAGGAATTAGAGGATCTGTATCCGGATAACACTCCGGAGGAGCGGGAACAGCTGTACTTAAAGGAGCACAAGACCGCCTTTATCATGCAGATCGGCGATACTCTGCGTTCCGGAAAGCCACACGGCAACCGGGCACCGGACTACGACGACTGGACACTCAACGGCGATATCCTTTTCTGGAACGATCTTCTGGGCATTGCCTTTGAGATCTCCTCCATGGGCATCCGGGTAGACCCGGCTGCAATGGACCGGCAGCTGACAAAAGCCGGCTGTGACGCACGCCGTAGCCTGCCCTTCCACAAAATGCTTTTGAACAATGAACTGCCTTTGACCATCGGCGGCGGCATCGGTCAGTCCCGGCTTTGTATGCTGCTGATCGGCTGCGCCCACATCGGCGAGGTGCAGACCAGCCTTTGGGACGAAGACACTTTAAACATTTGCCGCGAAAACAGCATCCCCCTACTGTAAGCCTATGTATAAGATAGAGACACATTTACATACCTGCCATTCCAGCCCCTGCGGCAAGGTGGAAGCCGATACCATCGCCCGTCTGTACGCTGAGGCAGGCTACGCAGGCATCATCGTTACCGATCATTTTTTCCACTACACCTGCCGTCCACACTGCTGGAACATCCCTTATGGGGATTATTTCGATGTGTTCATCGATGGCTATCACCGGCTGTGCCGCGCGGCAGAGCCTTACGGACTGAAAATATATAAGGGCGCGGAGGTGCGCTTTGACGGCAGCACCAACGATTACCTGCTGTATAATTACCCCGATTCTCTTCTGCAGGATCCGGAGGCAGTATTTTCCATGGGTCTGGAGGCCTTTTATCCCCTGTGCAAAGATGCCGGTGCCCTGCTGATCCAGGCACACCCCTTCCGGGGCCAATGCACCACTGCCGATCCCCGGTTTATGGACGGTATAGAGGTTTTGAATATGAGTCCCAGAGCGCAAAACCAAAATCACCTGACCCAGGAATTTGCCAAACAAAATCCGCAGCTGATCCTTACCAGCGGCTCCGATTTTCACCGGACGGAGGATGTGGGCTGCGGCGGTATTTCGCTCCCCTGCCTTCCTGAAAACGAAGCGGAGCTTGTGTGCCTTTTGCGCCAGGGCATCCATACACTCCTTCCCTAAAACGCATAACGACCTGCCTGAGGCAGGTCGTTTTTTCTTGATAAAGCAGGTTTGACGCTCAGGCGTAATGGTATCGCTTGCGAAATTTGATAAAGCAAAAAACCGTCAGCAGCAGTGCCGCCAATTCTGCCGCCACGATGGCAAGCCAGATCCCATCCAAACGAAACACCAGGGGCAAAAGCATCACCGCCGCGATCTGGCATACCAGGGTTCGCAGAAAGGAGATCACCGCTGACACCAAACCGTTATTCAGCGCCGTAAACATGGAGCTGCCGAAAACATTAAAGCCACACATTAAAAAGGACAGAGAATAAATCATCAGTCCCCGGGTGGTCATATCCAGCAGCGTTCGGTCATAGCCCACAAACACCGATGCCAAGGGATATGCCAGTAATTCCGCAAAAAGTGTCATAGCTACCGCAAACACGCCCAGGATCACCAGGCTTTTCCGGAAGAGATTCTTCAATTCCTCCCGGTTATCCGCTCCGTAGTGATAGCCGATCAGCGGTGCTGAGCCAATGGCAAAGCCAATAAACACCGCCATAAAAACAAAATTCAAATACATGATCACGCCATAAGCCGCTATGCCGTCCTCTCCGGCACATTGCATCAGCTGCAGATTGTACAGCATCCCCACCAGGCT
The DNA here is from genome assembly GCA_045657005.1 of Faecousia sp. Lineage (GTDB taxonomy): Bacteria > Bacillota > Clostridia > Oscillospirales > Oscillospiraceae > Faecousia. The sequence continues at coordinate 671 of JAZOSG010000198.1, read as the reverse complement.
CATAGACAGGTTGCTCATCAGTTCAGACGAGCCGTTGGTAAAAGTGCGCAGCAGAGCCTTGCCGTCAAAGCGGAATTTACCAAATCGGAGCAAGCTGCTGTTAGGTCTGGCAAAATACACCAGGGGGATCACCGCCCCCAGGATCTGGGCAATGGCAGTGGCTGCTGCCGCGCCCACCAATCCCCAGGGAAGCACCGCAACGAACAGTGCGTCCAGCAGGATGTTGCACACCCCTGCCACCACCATCATCCCCAGAGAAAGATTCGGCTTCTCCGCGGTGACGCAGAAGCTCTGGAAGGCGTACTGCAAAATATAGGCGGTGGTTGCCGGCAGGACTACCATGCCATAGGTTACGCAGTCCGTGAGGATCTGTCCCTTAGCGCCGAACAGGATCGCCGCAGGCCTGAGCAGCAGCATTCCGATCACCGTCAGGATCACGCCGCTTACGATACACACCAGCGTCAGCATGGAAAATATCTCGTTTGCTTTTTTTCGGTCTCCCATGCCCAGGGTCTTGGCGATCAGCGCCGTGCCGCCGGTGCCCACCATAAAGCCTACCACCCCGAATACCATGAGATAAGGCATGATCAGGTTGATGGCCGCAAAGGGGGTCTTGCCTGCAAAATTGGACACAAAGATACCGTCCACCACGCCGTAGATGGAGGTAAAGA
>JAZOSG010000197.1:0-4229 GCA_045657005.1 Faecousia sp. | reverse complement strand
AAATCACGGCATTTGGCACCCCCGGCGAGACTCGGACTCACTACCTCGCGCTTAGGAGGCGCGCGCTCTATCCAGGTGAGCTACGGGGGCATATCTATGAAATTGACCGAAATGGAATAACCTCTTCTGATTCTTAGGAGGCGGACGCTCTATCCTGCTGAGCTACAAGCGCATATACGATAAGATTTGAACTGCTGACCATTTGCCTTTTCGCAAAGGCAAGCGTTAAAACACCCACTTAGGAGGGAGGTGCTCTATCCAGCTGAGCTACTGACGCATGATACTCTGGTATTGTACCCTTAAAAAAGTAAAGTGTCAACCGATTTCAGTTAATTTTTCACCCTCCGGCGCATATATTAACAGGAGTGCGTTTGCAGGAAGGGGGAACCGTGGTGAAAAATATTGTCGATCCATGTATTGATCTGGACGATCTGATTTTCGGAGAAGGAGATGGCTTGCCCAGTGACCGATAAAATAAAAGCTTCCCATTACCTGAATGGGAAGCTTTTTATCTACTTACTTTTTCTCGTACTCGTAGAAGCCGCGGCCGGTCTTCTTACCGCACCAGCCCTTGTCTACATAGGATTTGATCAGGTCGTAGCCGATGGGCTTTTCGCCGGTCTCGTCATACTTACGCTGCATGATATCCAGCGTCAGGTCGATACCGGTCAGGTCGTTCAGACGGAAAGGACCCATGGGGTGGTTCAGACCGTTCTCGCAGGCGATATCCACTTCCTGAGGTGTGCAGTAGCCCTGCTCCACCAGCCAGCGGGCCTCGGTGTTCAGTGCGTTCAAGATCCGGTTTGCGATGAAGCCTTCGACCTCCTTCTTAATAAGGATGGGGGTCTTGCCGGTGTTGGCGGCAAAATCGTACAGTGCCTTGGCAGTCTCATCGGAGCAGTGCTCACCCTGGACCACCTCCACCAGCTTCATGACCAGAGCCGGGTTAAAGTAGTGCAGGTTGGCAAGACGCTCGGGATGGCTGACATCATCCTTGAACATGGAGGAGTACATACGGCTGGAGTTGGTGGAGATAATGGTGTCGGGGCGCACCAGCGCGTCGATCTGCTTAAAGACCATGGACTTAATGTCCTTGCGCTCAACGATGGCTTCGATGACCAGGTCTACATCCTTTACGGCCTCTTCCATGGTGGAGCAGATGGTGAAACGGCTGCGGATGCCTGCAACCTGCTCTTCACTCATACGGCCCTTGGCAATACGGCCTGCCAGATAGGTGTCTTCCCACTTTGCAACATCCTCCAAAACGGCGGGATTGGCGTCAAAAATGGTGACCTCATAGGGATAGATCGCGGTATTCAGCGCGATCTGACGGCCCATCAGACCGCCGCCGATAACACAAACCTTCTGAATATTCATTGTAATGCCTCCTGATTATTTCTTAAGTACGCGAATGGAGCCGGCGGCTGCCATCGTGTCGATTTGCTCCTGGGTGTAGCCCAGACCCAGCAGAACTTCCTCAGTGTCGCCGCCGATCCGGGGGGCGATCTGGGTCTTGACCTTGCCGACAGATTCCATCATCAGCGGCATGGTGGGCATCATGATCTTGTCGCCGTTTTCGTAAACCATCTCTTCCATGAAGCCGTTGGCAAGCGCCTGCTCGTCGGTGGCGTTCTCGTTGAAGTGGTTCATTTTAACAACGGGGATGTCAAATTCCTTGGCAAGCTTCAGCCACTCAGCACGGGGCTTTGTCAGGAAAGCGGCCTTCAGCAGCTGATAGATACCCAGAATGTTCTCGGGCTTTGCTGCCTCGTCCTTATCCATGTAGCGCTGATCCTCGCACAGCTCAGGTCTGCCGATCATGTTGAAGATCCGGGGCAGGAACACAGCAGAGCCGCCGTTTGCCATAAACAGCCATTCGCCGTCGGAGCAGCAGTAGGTGCCGGTCACGCCGCCGGCACTGCCGCCTGCGGTACGGCTTCTGGGATACTGACGGCCGCCGGGCTGCTGGGTCGCCAGCTGCATAGTGCCAAAGGTGAAGATACCGCTCTGGTACAGGCAGGAGCGGACGAAGTCGCCCTTGCCGGTGCGCAGCTTGCGCACCAGTGCGGCGCAGATCTCAGCGCACAGATTGGTGCCGGTGACGGTATCGCCTGCGCCGGAGGGCGGCATCAGGGGCTGATACTCACCGTCGGTCAGTGCCATGTCACGCAAAAATCCGCTGCGTGCCCAAAAAGCAGTCACATCAAAGCCGGGAGTGGAGGCCTCAGGACCGGTCTCGCCGTAGCCCAGGATCAGGGCGTAGATCAGACCGGGGAAGCGGTCCTTCACATCCTCGTAGGAGATGCCCAGACGCTTCAGCGCGTCGGGACGGTTGTTGGTAATAAACACATCCGCCTGACCCATCAGCTTCCAGAAAACTTCCATGCCGTCCTCGCTCTTAAGGTTCAGGGCGATCAGCTTCTTGCCGGAGTTGTAGATATCAAAGATGGGGTTCATGTGGTCGCCGAACCGGGAAACATTGAAGTTCCGGCTGGTCTCACGCCATGCGTCGCCCTTGGGGGGCTCGATCTTAATGACCTCAGCACCGAGATCACTCAGCATACGGGCACATACGGGAGCGGCGACAAAGGTCGTCAGATCCAGTACTTTGATGCCCTCTAACGGTTTGCTCATATGTAAACGCCTCCTTCATTTTCTCTAGCCTTATTATTTTAGACCAGACCATTTCCTATGTCAAGGCTCAAACCGCAAAAATGGATGCCTCTTCCAGCACAAAATAAAGATTTTATCCCCATTCGCACGAAAAAATTTTGAAACTGCCTGCTAATCGTGTTGACACTTTTTTTTGTCTGTGGTATTCTACTGTTATCTGAAAAACAAATACATAAGGAGCGATTACAATGAAAAACATCGTTATTGTTGACGGCGTTCGTACCCCCTTCGGCAGATTGGGCGGCGGTCTGCGTCAGTTCCATACCGCCGACTTGGGCGCTATCGCCATTGAAAAGCTGGTGGAGCGTACCCAGATCGATGCCAAGGAGATCGACGCTGTGTACTTTGGCACTGCCAACGGTGATGCCCGTTGCCCCAACCCCGGCAGATTCGCGTCTTTGAAGGCAGGCCTGCCTTATGAGACCTCCGCTGTGGGTGTTGAGATGCAGTGCGGCTCCGCCATTGCCTGCATGAACCATGCTGCCTACCGGATCATGGCAGGGGATGCCGATTGCGTGATCGTTGCCGGTGCTGAGACCTTCAGCCAGCGCTATGTGAAGTTCTCCACCTCTCAGGAGCCTTATAAGATGCTGGCTCCCACCGCCTTCGCCAGCAACCTGGCTCCCAAGGCCGAGGATAACATCATTATGATCCAGGTTTCCGACCTGATGGCAAAGACCTGGGGCATCTCCCGTGAGGAGTGCGACGCTTACGCCCTGCGCAGCCAGCAGTTGTCTGCCAAGGCGATGGAGAGTGGCTTCCTGGATAACCAGGTCGTTCCCGTTGTCATTCCTGCCACCAAGAAGACCCCTGAGGTCATCGTTGCCAAGGACGAGCATCCCCGTCCCCAGACCAACGCAGAGGCTCTGGCTAAGCTGAAGGCGATCTACGAGGGCGGTGTTACAACTGCCGGTAACGCTTCCGGCAGAAACGACGGCGGCGCAGCTCTGCTGGTTATGACCGAGGAGAAGGCAAAGGCACTGGGCTATACTCCCATCGCACGGTGGGTCGCCGGTGCGGATGTGGGTGTCGATCCCAAGCTGATGGGCATTGGACCTGCCTACTCCAACATGAAGGTCCTGCAGAAGATGGGCATGAAGCTGTCTGATATCGATGTCTACGAGTGCAACGAGGCATTCGCTGCCCAGAACCTGGGCGTTATCCGCCAGATGGAGAAGATGAGCGGTCAGTCCATCAACATGGACACCTGGAACCCCAACGGCGGTGCTATTGCCTTCGGTCACCCCAACGGTGCTTCCGGCGGCCGTATCGCGCTGTCTGCTATCCGCCATTTGGAGAACACCAAGGGTCAGTTTGGTCTGATCTCCTCCTGCTGCGGCGGCGGCATCGGCGTTTCTGCTCTGTTCGAGCGCATCTAACATCACACATCAAAAGCACGCAGGCACCGCTAGCCTGCGTGCTTTTCTTTTGTTTCCCCCTTTACAGAATGGGAAAATTCGGCTATAATAAACTGAATTATTTTGCAAAAGTGAGGGTAAAGACCCATGAATATCGAATTTGATGCCTATAAGCAGAAGCTGAATGAGATCCGTCCT
>JAZOSG010000196.1:0-6975 GCA_045657005.1 Faecousia sp. | reverse complement strand
GGCATGACCATAACCACCGTTTCCCCGTCCGGGGCATAAAGGGTGATCTGTCCGTCCTCTCCAAGAACCGGCACCATCTGCCCTACATCCAGGGTATAGCGGTAGCCCCGGAGGGTATTGCTGTAGGACTCAATGACAATGGATTCCTTGACCTGATTGGAATCCAGGTCGTAGACGATGTTGGTATTCTGGTACACATCGTCATAGCGCAGCCGGGAGCGCAGCTTGTCCGGTGCCATTTCCGGATGTTCATAGGATTCCCGGAGCGCTTGGGTATTCATGGGCTGCAGCTGTGCCGTAGAAAGCTGCATCTGAGAAACAGCAAAGGGTTCTGCGAGTTCTGCCTTTTGGGTGCTTTCCGGAACGGTTTCTTCAATGGCAGCTGCCGTTGTTTCGGGAACGGTCTCAGCAGTGGTTTCCGGAATGGTTTCGGCGGTGGTTTCAGGAACTGTCTCCTCGGGGAGCGCCGTGGTAGTCTCCGGGACAGTCTCTGCGGTAGTTTCGGGGACAGTGCCTTCGGTAGTCTCCGGAATAGTTTCTTCCAAAACTTCTGCTGTTGTCTCAGGAACGGTTTCCGTCACAGCTTGCAGCACAGATTCCGCCAGCACCTCCGGTTCTTCCGGCACAGCGGCGATCTCTAAACCGGTGCTGCGCAGCTCGCCTGCCATAGCAAAGGACAATGTATAGCCGTCCTTTTCGATGGTGACACTGTTGCTACCGGTCAGCTGCTGAGGAAAACGCACATCCCACACGCCGGCGGTATTGGCGTATGTACCGTCTTCCTTGGCGGTCAGGGTGTTATCGATCTCTGCCCACGCGCCGTCTTTTTCATAGTGGACAGCCTCCGGATAGACTGCCGCCATGTGCAGTCCGTTGTTCATGAGGAATTCTTTTGAAAATTCCGTCCGTTTTTCTTTGATCTCTGCTACGATCTTCGTGTCAGTGGTGGCGACGGTCTCCTGAATGTCAGGAGCCGTCTCCGTGCTGATGCTTTCCCGCAGCTCCTGGGCAAATACGCCCATCGGGAGCATATTCACCAGCAGCGTCAGCACCAATATCAGGCTGATACTTGTAAAAAATCCCCGTTTCACTCAAAATTCCTCCTTTAAAATAAAAATGGCTGCAGTTTTTCTAACTGCAGCCATATTATAACAAAAAGTGTCTGTTGGAATTTGTTGAAATCTGTCGAAGAAAGGAATGTTAGCACACTGGGATGTGGGCCGGTTATTCTCCGTAGCCCATGGGGTTTTTGCTCTGCCAGTTCCAGGAATCCCGGCACATATCTGCAAGGCTCTTTTCTGCCTTCCAGCCCAGAAGCTTTTCGCTCTTGGCAGGGTCTGCGTAGCAGGTGGCGATATCGCCGGGACGGCGGTCGGTGATCACATAGGGAACTGCCACCTGATTTACCTCTTTAAAGGTGTTGACCATATCCAGCACACTGTAGCCGGTGCCGGTGCCAAGGTTAAACACTTCGCAGCCGGTATGCTTTGCCACATACTCCACAGCCGCCACATGTCCCTTTGCCAGGTCCACCACATGGATATAATCCCGGACACCGGTGCCGTCGGGGGTATCGTAGTCGTTGCCGAAGACGCTGAGCTGCTCCCGGCGGCCCACAGCCACCTGGGTGATGTAGGGCATCAGATTATTGGGGATACCCCGGGGATCTTCGCCGATGCTGCCGCTTTCGTGGGCGCCGATGGGGTTAAAGTAGCGCAGCAGGCAGATGCTCCACGCCTTGTCGGCATTTGCCATGCCGGAGAGGATCTGCTCGGTCATGTACTTGGTCCAGCCGTAGGGGTTGGTGCAGTTGCCTGTGCGGCTGTCTTCCTTCAGGGGCATCTCGTTGTCCGCGGTGTAGACGGTGGCAGAGGAGGAGAAGATGATATTCTTCATACCGGCTTCCTCCATCACCTTGGTCAGCACCAGGGTGGAGTTCAGATTGTTATCATAGTACCGCCAGGGGATCGCCACGCTCTCGCCCACCGCCTTGAGACCTGCAAAGTGGATGACGCAGCCGATCTGGTTTTCGGCAAAGATCTTTTTCAGCAGGGCTTCGTCCCGGACATCCCCCTGGTAAAACTTCAGGGTCTTGCCGGTCAGCGCCTGCACCCGGTTCAAAGATTCGGGGTTGGAGTTGCACAGATTGTCAATGACTACGACACCGTAGCCCTTGTTCAAAAGCTCCACACAGGTGTGAGAGCCGATATAGCCGGCACCGCCGGTGACCAAAACATTCATAGTGAATACCTCCGTATGTTCAATGTTTTTCTTTATTCTACCGCCATCGGGCAGAAAAAGCAACTGCAGAAATTCGGCTGCCATGCTTTTTTGCTTGCTATTTTTGCAATGCCAAGCTATAATTACTTTGAATAACTATAAGCATTGAGGCATACATGGAAAAGAAGAAACACATTTTGCTTTTGACCACCGGCGGCACTATCGCCTGCTTACCGGGCAGTGACGGACTGGAGCCCCAGCGCTCGTCGGTGATGGAGCATGCTTTGGAGCAGCTGCGTCACCACTATGAGATCACCGTCCGGGATGTGATGTGTCTGGATTCCTCCAACATCCGCCCTGAGGACTGGCAGCGGATCGCCCGGTGCATTTTTGAAAACCGGGAAAGCTACGATGGCATCGTGGTCTCCCACGGCACAGACACGATGGCGTATACCGCCTCGGCAGTCAGCTTTATGCTGCCGAATATCGATAAAAGCGTGGTCTTTACCGGCTCGCAGCTGCCCCTGACGGATGTGCTCTCCGACGGGCAGGACAATCTGCGCACCGCCTTTGCTATGGCAGCATCCGGGCATCCCGGTGTGTTCATCGCCTTCGACCGGAAGGTGATGCTGGGCTGCCGGGCAGTGAAGGTGCGCGCCTCCGGTTTTTCCGCTTTTGAGAGCATCAACGCCCGGTATGTGGGCGTTGTCAGCAGCCACGGTTTGGTCATCGACCCACGGGCGCTGCCTGCCATAAAGGGCGAACCGGCGTTGCGGGACGCGGTGAGCCAGACAGTATTTTTACTGAAGCTGACCCCGGGTCTGTCCCCGGCGATCTTTGACGCGCTGCAGGATCTGGGCTATAGGGGCATCGTCATCGAGGCCTTTGGTCTTGGCGGCATCAATGTACTCAATAGGGGGCTGCAGGGCATCCGCCGGGCAGTGGACAGCGGTATCAGCGTGGTGGTCACCACCCAGTGTTTGTACGACAGCTCCAATTTGCAGGTCTACCAGGTGGGCAACCGACTGCTGGAGCTGGGCGTGATCCAGGGGCTTGACATGACCTCTGAGGCGGCGGTGACAAAGCTGATGTGGGCGCTGGGGCAGGATATGACCCCCTCCCAGATCGCCGATCTGTTTAAGGAAAGTCTTTCAGGAGAAATATCCCTGTAAGGAGGAAATTATATGGATCCTATTTATGTAACCGGTCACAGAAACCCGGACACAGACTCTATTGTGGCGGCAATGGCCTACGCTGCTCTGCGCAACGCCTTGGGTGACAGGGAATATGAGGCTGCCTGCCTGGGTCATGTATCCGACGAGACCCAGATCGTGCTGGACAAGTTCGGCTTCCAGTCGCCCCGGCGTATCTACAATATGTTCACTCAGGTGCGGGATCTGGAATTTGATACACCGCCGCTGCTCAGCGGCGCAGTCACCGTGGGCAGGGGCTGGGGTATTCTGCAGGCTCAGAAAAATATCTCTGCCGTGCCGGTGACCAACGAGGACGGCACCCTGTACGGTATGCTCTCCCGGGAAAATGTGGCAAGCTACAACATGGAGGCTGTCAATACTGCCATGCTGGAGGCAGTGCCCCTTTTCAATGTGCTGTCGGTATTGGAGGGCAAGCTGCTCAATGAAGCCGGCGAAAATACGGACACCATTTCCGGTGAGGTCTGTATCGCCCTGCCCCAGGAGCAGGAGAATCTGCTGTTCAACAGTCCCAATGCCATCGTCATCTGCGGCCACCAGCCGGATATGATCCGCAGAGCGCTGGAAATGAATGTCAGCTGTCTGGTGCTGTGCCAGGCGGAGCTGAGCGATGAGCTGCGCAGCCTGCCTACCAAAACCTGCATCATTTCCACCCCCTACGATGCCTACCGGGCGGCAAGACTGATATTCCAGTCCGTGTCCATCAACAGCATCTGCCGCACCAGAGACCTGGTCTGTTTCCATCTGGATGACCGGGTGGATGAGGTTCGTGAGAAGGTGCTGCAGTTCCGTGACCCCTGCTATCCCATTTTGGACGAGCAGGAAAAGGTCGTGGGCGTTCTGACACGGTATCACCTGCTGCGCCCCCGGCGCAAGCGTGTGGTGCTGGTGGATCACAATGAGATCGCCCAGTCCGTCCCGGGTCTTGAGGAGGCGGATATTCTGGAGATCATCGATCACCACCGGCTGGCAGATATCCAGACCACCAATCCCATTTATGTGCGCAACGAGCCGGTAGGCTCTACCAATACCATCATCGCCGGCATGTTCCAGGACAGAGGTCTGATGCCCTCTGCCAAGATGGCAGGCATGATGGCGGCAGCCATCCTTTCCGACACGGTCATGTTCAAGTCCCCCACCTGTACCGAACGGGACCGCCGCACTGCCGAGCGGATGGCGCGGATCGCCAACATTTCCCTGGAAGAGCTGGGAAGAGAGATATTCTCCGCATCTGTCGAGGGCAAAACTGCCGATGAGCTGCTGTTCTCCGACTACAAGGAGTTCCACATCGCCGGTCACGATCTGGCGGTGGCGCAGATCACCTGCGTGGACAGCCCCAACATGCTGCAGAGGAAAGAGGAATTCCTGCAGCTGATGAAAAAGACCGCAAAGGAGAAGGATTTCTCCATGGTCATTCTGATGCTTACCGATGTGCTGCTGGAGGGCACACAGCTGGTATATGTGGGCAACGACGAGACCATCCAGCAGGCGTTCAATGTGCAGCCTAAGGAAAACACCGTGTTTTTGCCCCAGATCATGAGCCGTAAAAAGCAGGTCATCCCTATGCTGTCCGCATTGTGGGGCTAAAACTGTCGGGCACCGCAAAGGACGACAAAACTGCAAAAGAAACATTTTTTGGAGGTCAGTATGGGCTTTGAAGAACTGCTGGGCAACCAGCGGCTGAAGGACAATCTTTGTTCCGGCATTCGCCGGGGCAGGCTTTCCCATTTTTATCTGATCTCCGGTCCTGCTGGGTCGGGCAAGCGGACGCTGGCACGGCTTTTGGCGGCGGCGATCTTGTGCAGGGGCGAGGATAAGCCCTGTATGGAGTGTTCTGCCTGCCGCAAAGTCATGGCAGGCAGCCACCCGGACTTTATTTCTGTTACAGACCCGGAGCATAAAAATGTGGCGGTAAAAATTGTCCGCCAGGTCCGGGAGGAAATGTTCGTCCGTCCCAACGAGGCGGACAAAAAGATCTACCTGTTTCCCCAGGAGCTGGGCGTAGAGGGCCAGAACGCTCTTTTGAAGATCCTGGAAGAGCCGCCCAGCTACGGCGTTTTTATCCTGCTTGCGGACAATCCGGAAAAGCTTTTGCCCACGGTGCGCTCCCGGTGTACGGAGCTGAGCCTACAAAGCCTTCCCCAGGAACTGCTGCGCAGCAGATTGCAGCAGGAATTTCCCGACGCGGACGCAGACACCGTCAATGCGGCCATTGGGCGCAGTGGTGGCTACCTGGGTCAGGCGCTGCAGCTGTTGGAAGAGGGCAACGCCGTTACGGAGCAGACTGAGGGCTTCGTCCGGGGCTTTTCCCGGAAAGACACCATGGAGCTGGTCCGGGTGCTGGTGCCTATGGAACGGTGGAAACGGGATCAGCTGCAGCAGGAGCTGGAGCGTTGGGCAGAGCTTTTGCAGCAGGCACTGGTTTGCCGCAGCGGTATGGAGGTCCTGTCTCCCATGGCGCGGCAGCTGGGAAGTCAGCGCAGCTCCGCGGAGCTTTTGCAGGCGCTGCGTCAGCTGAAAAAGGCTTTGGAATATGTAAAGAGCAATGTGTCCCCGGCAGCCGTATGCGGCTGGCTGGCATGGGCGTTAAGATAAAAGGAGTATACAATGGAAAACCAAGAAAACAAAAATCCGGAAATGACGGAAGTGGTGGACATCCAGTTCCGTCCCGGTCAGAAGATCTATTATTTTGACCCGGCAGGCATCACCTGCAAAGCAGGCGATCATGTGATCATCGATACCGCCCGGGGGCCGGAGTACGGCATCTGCGCTGCCGGCAATCACCGTGTCAGCACCAAGGAGGTGGTGGCACCGCTGCGGCCTGTGCTGCGCATCGCCACAGAGCAGGACGAAAAAGTGGCGCGGGAAAATCAGGAAAAGGAAAAGCGCGCTTTTGATATCTGCCAGCAGAAGATCCAGGAATACAAGCTGGATATGCAGCTTGTGTCGGCGGAGTGTTCCTTCGACGGCAGCAAGATCCTGTTTTTCTTCACCGCTGACGAACGGGTGGATTTCCGGGAGCTGGTAAAGGTACTGGCCAACGCCTTCCATACCCGTATCGAGCTGCGGCAGATCGGTGTCCGGGACAAGGCAAAAATGGTCGGCGGTCTGGGTATCTGCGGCCGTCCCTTCTGCTGCGCCAGCTTTCTGGACGATTTCCAGCCGGTGTCCATCAAAATGGCAAAGACCCAGAATCTGAGCCTGAATCCGACGAAAATCTCCGGCACCTGCGGAAGGCTGATGTGCTGCCTGAAATATGAGCAGGATGCCTATGAGGATCTGTTGCGCACCAGCCCCAAGGCGGAGTCCTTTGTGGACACCCCCGACGGCAGAGGCACGGTGGTGGAGATCGACCTGCTGCGCCAGAGAGTGAAGGTGCGCATGGAGGATCAGCCGGAGACCGTCGGCATGTATGCCAATACGGATATTGCCATTTTGCGTAACGGCAAAGCAAAGAAGAACGATCCCCCCATTCCTGTAGATCTGGCACCTATTTCCGGTGGTGGAAAGCGTCAGCGCAAGGAAGCTGAGGAGGATTCCGGAC
>JAZOSG010000195.1:0-14613 GCA_045657005.1 Faecousia sp. | reverse complement strand
TATTACAGATCAATTTGATGTTGCACAGCCAATTCCGCGTTTTCCTTGATGATCTTCAAGCTCTTTTGCCGGATATCTGCCACAAATTCCGGCCAGGTGGATACGTCAACGAAGGGATTACCGCCTTCTTTCAGCTGACGTTCCCGCTTCTCAAGCGTATGGCTATTATAAGGATGATTGCCTAAATGCACCGCCACAGGTTCATCTTTGATAAGATCCAAAGATGCCACCATCCGATGTGCCATATCAAGGGGGAGCTGATAGTGCAGCATATAGGGAAGTTTCAAAGCATTTACGCCTGCTCCTCCAAACTGGCCCGCCAGATAGGTGGTTCCGTTATCCGACACATCGAAGAAAAAGCTCATCGTACCAAGGGTGTGACCAGGAGTCAGCACACAACGAATCCGCTTTCCTCCGAAGACAAATATCTCGCCATCGTCCAACTCGTGGTCGATGACAGGGAGATTCAGCGGAACACTTGCGAAAGAGCCAATCGCACGGAACGGTTTCTCACGCATGGATTCTGCATCCACCGCGCTGAGTGCCACCTTTGTGCCGTACAAATTCCGGAACTCATTGGCTGCGCCAAAATGATCGGCGTGGGCGTGTGTCAGTATGATCCAGCGAACATCAGCCGGATCGAAACCCAGACGGATGATGCTCTCCATCAAAAGATGCTTTGTGCAGTGATAACCCGCGTCCAGAAGGATCAATCCTTCATCCGTACGGATCAAATGGACACATACCAGACGGTCGCCTACATAATAAAGGTCATCGGCCATTTTGAATGGCGCAATATACTCGGTGGATGGTTCCGCATAGAAGGCAGCATGTTTTTTGTTATAATTTTGTGTGTGCTGCTCGTACCATTCATCATACCACTGCATAGCATCAGCTTCTTTCAATAAGTTTGTTTTATAATAATACATTGCTGCTTGTATTTTGTCAAGATGAGCAGGCACCGCGAATGCCTAACGGGCGTGGCTATACAGGGAGGAAAACCGACGGTCCGGCAAATATCAGAATTTGTCGAAAAGGCAAGGAATATTAAAAGTCTCTTTTTTCGACATTTGATCTATGTCAACTTAGGGATTGCGGGTGCGGTGTGTAAAAACCTGCCTTTTACCTGCAAAAACGCATAAAAACCGCAGAAAAACACAAAATTCTTTTGTCCCATACTTGACATCAGCGTGTCGGGCAGCCCCATCATCCAAGACGGCAAGCTGGTGGGCGCCGTGACCCATGTCCTCGTCAATGACCCCACAACGGGATATGGGATCTTCATTGAAAATATGCTGGATGCGGCGGCATAAAGGACGGTCACCGACCGTCCTTTTTCTTGCAATTCTATACCGCCTTGTGATATGATAAAAGAAAAGGCGGTGAACACATGAAAAAGCAAGATAAGCTGAATTTGATTCAAAGTGCAATTGAAAATCCGCAATTGTGCCGTTGTTACTTCACCTACGATGAAAACTATTACTATTATTACCCCAATGCTGTGAACGAAAAGTTCCTGCTGGGGCAGGAGGAAAATGATTTTCTTTTAGATGGTTATTGCATTCGTAAAATTTCCCAGTTAAAAAAGGTGGAGATTAAAGATGATCTTTGCAACACCATTAACCAACAAATCGGCTTGCATCAACAAATTAAGCTCCCACCTGTGGATATTTCCAGTTGGAAGTGTATTTTCGACTCTCTTATGGAACTCGATTGCTTTGTAATCATCGAAAACGAACTGAGCGGAGAATTTGCTATCGGTATCATTGAAAAGACATTCAAAAACAAGCTTTATTTCAAGCCTTTTGATGCGGACGGAATATGGGATGAGGTTGGACTTGAAATACCCTATTCTCAAATCACAACCGTGAAATGGGCAACCCGGTATGCCGAAGTTTGGCAAAAATACTTGCGTAACGAATAATCTCATAAACACATAGAGCGCGCAGGCTGCCAACAGCAGTCTGCGCTTTTTACACCTCTTAAAGTGAAAACACTTGCGCATCCCCTGAAATCAGAATTTGTCGAAAGTGAGAGAAAAATTAAAAGTCTCCTTTTTCGACAATTCATCTATGTCAAGTTAAGGATCGCGGTTGGAATGTGTAAAAACCTGCCTTTTACCTGAAAAAGCGCATAAAAACCGCAGAATAACACAAAATTCTTTTGTCTCCTACTTGACATCAGCGTGTCCGGCAGTCCTATTATTCAGAACGGCAAACTGGTAGGCGCGGTAACCCATGTCCTTGTGAATGACCCAACAACCGGCTATGGCATTTTCATCGAAAATATGTTGGACGCCGCGGCATAAAAAGAAAACGGATTCCTCGACTCCCGTTGGTCGCTCGGAATGACAGAAGTGGACGATGATTGCAGTGACTATCTTTCTTCCAATGTCATTCTGAGCGACAGCGAAGAATCCGTCTCTAAAAAACAAAAGGAGAAATGATTATGGATTTCTATAAAGTTCCTATTGGTTTCGGCATGGCGCTTTCCCAAAACGAAGCCGCTATGGTACGCTATGCACACCTGTCTGAACCCCAAAAGCAGGACATTCTGAACAAGGCCCATAATGTCCGCTCCGAACAGGAGATGTACACCCTGGTGGCAAATTTGGCAAACGGTACGATGCAATAAAATGAAGGCGGATGGGATCATCCGCCTTTTTACAAATATTGCCTTGTGTGTTAAACTGATTGTTCTTTAGTATTTACTTTTGTTTGGAAAAGGTGTAAGATAGCTCAAGAGGTGATACATATGACCATCAAGCTGTATGAAAAAGAACTGCCTTATGGGGGTGCCGCACCGGAGGTGACGGCATTTTTGACCGAGAGCTGGTATCCGCTTCCTGCGGTGATCGTGCTGCCCGGCGGCGGCTACAGCCAGCACGCTGCTCACGAGGCAGAGCCCATTGCCCAATTTTATCAAAGCTGCGGCTATCACGCCTTTGTGCTGCGTTACCGGTTGCTGCCAAACCTATACCCGGCAGCTCTGTGTGATGTGCAGCGGATGATCAAATACCTGCGTGCCAACGCGGCTATGCTGAAGATAGATCCTGAGAAGATCTTCGTTATTGGCTTCAGTGCCGGCGGACATTTGGCAGGGATGAGCGCTGTTGGTGAGGATGTATGCCAGCTGGGAGACAGCCTGGACGGCTTCAGTCCCAGACCCAACGGCGTGCTGCTGGGCTATCCCGTGGTGAACACCGGTCACAGCTGTGTGAAAAAACTGGCAGGGGATGACGAGGCGCTGTTTGAGCAGCTGTGCGTTGAACGGCAGGTGACTGCCGAGACCCCCAGAATGTTTATCTGGCACACCTCCGACGATGCGGTGGTGGATGTGCGGCAAAGTCTGGGACTTGCCAATGCACTCCGGGAAAACGGCGTACCCTTTGAAATGCACATTTTCCCCAGCGGTAAGCACGGACTGGGACTTGGCAAGCATTTGCCGGATATCAAAACCTGGGCACAGGAAAGTGCCCGGTGGATCGGAGGCTAATATGTTTGAAAAAACCGTAGAATTGGCGGACTCTTTTTTGGAAATGGGAATCCCCGGCTACGATCTGGTGATCTATAAGGATGGCAAATGCGTCCTGCGGCACTGGAATGGCTACCGGGACAAGGAAAAGACCCAGCCCATAGACGGTACGGAGAAATACGATATCTATTCCTGCTCCAAGCTGTTTACCTGCGTGGCGGCGCTGCAGCTGTGGGAGCAGGGGAAGTTCCAGTTGGAGGATAAGCTGGCAGATTATATGCCGGAGTTCGGGGAAATGACCGTGCTGACAGAACAGGGCATCGTGCCTGCGAAGAACCCGATCCGCATCCACCATCTGTTTGAGATGACTGCCGGATTCTCTTATGATACCAATTCTCCTGCGGTAAAAGCCTGCCGGGAAGCCACAGACGGCCGCTGCCCCACCCGGGAGTTTATGCGCTACCTTGCCAAAGAGCCGCTGCTGTTTGAGCCGGGAGATCAGTATAAGTACAGCCTGTGCCACGATGTACTGGCGGCATTGGTGGAGGTGATCTCCGGGCAGAAGTTTGAAGAGTATGTGCAGGCGCACATCTTTGACCCGGTGGGTATGGAAAATTCCGCATTCCTGGAGCGACCCATCTGCCAGAAATATCGATACAATGCCGAGACCCGGGAATTTGAGGAGCTCCGCGTTAACAGCTACCGCGTCGGCACCGAGTATGCCAGCGGTGGTGCAGGGGCGGTATCCACTGTGGAGGATTACATCGCATTTTTGGAGGCGCTGCGCACCGGAAAGCTGCTGAAAATGGAAACCGTGAAGCTGATGTCCACCGACCGGCTGACCGAGTATCAGAAGCGCACCTTCCCGGTGGCTGCTACCCGGGGCTACGGCCTGGGCGTGCGCACACCGATTGCAAGCCACCCACACACGGAATTTGGCTGGGGCGGCGCGGCAGGGGCGTTTTTGTCCATCGACATGACCCATAATGTGACTATTTTCTATGCCCAGCATGTTACCGCATCTCCCAACAACGACCTGCGCAGCCAGATCTATTCGTTGGTGTTTGATGAGCTGACGGGGCTGCACACGGCTACCTTCGCCAGAGATACCACGCAAAATAAGCTTACCTATTAAGAAATCGGGACTGTTGCGCAACAGTCCCGATTTTTAAGTATATATAGGTTCTAGCCGGCAAATTCCAATTTATCGAGCTATCGCTCGAAGTTGACAGTTTACAGTTGACAGTTGACAATTGAGGTATTTTCCTACGGAAAATGATTTAAATAGTCGCCGAAGGCAACACCTTAACTGTCAACTATCCACTATCAACTGTCCACTGTTTATCGCTCCATCGGAGCGATAAACTGGAATTTGGTACTTACAGGCAGTAGGTGGCGTTTTTTCGGAAGTCCTTTGGGGACATGCCCACTGCCTTTTTAAAGCAGACGGAGAAGTAGCTTTGCGTGTTAAAGCCGCAGGCAAGGGCGATCTGGCTCAGGGCCATTTCTGTATTTACCAGCAGATCTCTGGCAGCGGACAGCCGGCAGGCAAGCAGATATTCTCCCGGGGTGGTGTTCAGCGCTGTCCGGAACAGCCGGTGAAGGTAGGATACACTGACACCGCAGGTATCGGCGATGGCTTGGGTAGACAGCTCTTGGCGGTAATGGCTGCGGATAAAGCTTTGAGCCCGGGAGACGGTGCTGAGATCCTCTCCGGGCTGACTGCCCAGCTGGTGCAATAAGCATACCAGCTCAGCTGCCCCAGCGATGTTGTCGAAGGGGTTTGCTGAGCAGAACAGGGAGATGATCTGCAAAAACTGTTTCCGGGTCTTCTGGGGGTCGGGGGCATGGAAAACGCCGGCAAGACCTTCCAGGGCGGCTGCCAGAAAAGGCTCCTGCACGGAAAAATGCAGAAAATGGCACTGAAAGGGCAGGTGGCTGTAGCGCACATCCCCGGGCTTTGCCAGAAGCACGCTGCCCTCTTTGATAGAATAGGCTTTCCCATTGAGCACGGACACGCCGCTGTTTTCAAAGAAATATTCCAGCTCGTAGGTCTGGGTAGTTCGGGGTGCAGTGACTGTCCGTGCCGGGAATCGCTCCCGGCTGTCAAAAAGTCCGGCACCCAGAATGATCGGCAGGCTGTGGGGCATAATGGATCCTCCTGTGTAGGATTTTAAAAAAATAGAATAGTATACTGAAAGAAAGCACTCTATAAATATGTTATTATCATTATAGCATAGGGATTCTACGAAAAGCAACAGAGGAAGTGCAGAAAAGTGAAAGTTACATATCTGGGACAGGCAGGTCTTCTTATGGAGAGCAAAGGGCTGAAGATCATGGTCGATCCTTACCTTTCTGACAGCGTAGGAATTGCAGATCCCCAAAAGCACCGCAGACAGCCTGTGGATGAGCGTTTTTTTGCCATTGCGCCTGATGTGATGGTCTTTACCCATGACCACCTGGACCACTACGACCCGGATACCGCCCAGAGATTCCTCCGGGCGTTCAGCGGTGTGACGGTGCTCAGTCCCAGCTCTGTCTGGAGCCGGGTGCGTGGTTTTGGCGGTGGGCATAACTATGTGCAGTTTGACCGCCATACAAGCTGGACTGAACAGGGTGTTCGTTTCTCTGCCGTCAAGGCAGCACACAGCGACCCGGCAGCTATCGGCGTTGTGGTGGACGACGGCGAGAAGAAGTACTACATAACCGGCGATACCCTATATAACGAGGAGATATTTGAGGATCTGCCGGCAGATATCTACGCGGTGTTTTTACCGGTGAACGGGGCGGGCAATAACATGAATATGACAGATGCCGCCCGGTTTGTAAAGCGCATTGGCGCAGAAAAGGCCGTACCTGTCCATGTTGGGCTGCTGGACAGGTTGTCGGCAGAAGACTTTCCGTGCAAAAACAAGGTAATACCTGAAATTTATAAGGAGATCGCTTTATGAAAGTAACAGATGTAAAAACCTTTACGGTGGATTGCTTCCGTACCAACTGGGTCTTTGTCAAGATCTATACCGACGAGGGCATTACCGGCGTAGGCGAGGCAACCCTGGAGTACAAGGAAAAGGCGCTGATCGGCGCGGTGGAGCACATTAAGGAATACCTGGTGGGCAAGAACCCCCTGGATGTGGAAAAGCATTTCCACGATATTTACCGGGATGCCTACTGGCGCGGCGGCGCAGTGCTGATGAGCGCTCTGTCGGCGGTGGAAATGGCACTGTGGGACATTCTGGGCAAGCACCTGGGAGTCCCGGTGTATCAGCTGCTGGGCGGCAGAGTCAATGACAAGGTGCGCATCTATGTCGACGGCTGGTTTGCCGGTGCCAAGACCCCGGAGGAATTCGGGGAAAAGGCTAGACTGGCTGTAAAGCGCGGCGTGACCGCTATGAAGTGGGATCCCTTTGGCAAGTCCTATCTGGAGATTTCCAACAAGGATCTGGATACCGCGTTGGAATGTGTGGCGGCTGTCCGTGACGCGGTAGGCAAGGATGTGGATCTGCTGATCGAGGGACACGGACGGTTCAATGTGCCCACCGGCATCAAGATCGCAAAGGAGCTGGAGCAGTTTAAGCCCATGCTCTTTGAGGAGCCTACGCCCCCTGACAATCTGGAGGCGCTGAAGGCTGTCCGGGACAAATCCCCGGTGGCGATCTCCGCAGGAGAGCGGCTGTATACCCTGAAGTCCTACAAGGATCTGTTTGAAATGCGTGCGGCTGATTATATCCAGCCGGATATCTCCCATGCCGGCGGCATTATGGAGCTGAAGAAGATCGCGGCGGTGGCAGAGGCGTACTATATCCCCTTCGCCCCTCACAATCCTTCCGGTCCGGTCGCCAATGCGGCGACGCTGCAGATCGCTGCCTGCTGTCCTAATTTCTCCATTTTGGAGATCATGTATTCCGATGTGGAATGGCGTAAGGATGTGACCAATGAAAGCCTTGAATATCAGGACGGATATATCACCATCCCCAACAAGCCCGGTCTTGGCATTGAGATCGACGAGGAGGAGTGCTTGAAGCATCCTTATCAGAGCCATACCCTGCGGCATTATACCGGCGCGCTGACGGATATCCGCCCGGCAAAAACGGAATTCTATTTTTAAAAAATAGCAGACAGCAACTTCCAGTTTATCGCTCCGATGGAGCGATAAACAGTGGATAGTTGATAGTGGATAGTTGACAGTTAAGGTGTCGCCTTCGGCGACTATTTGAGTCATTTTCCGCAGGAAAATACCCCAATTGTCAACTGTCAACTGTTAACTGTCAACTTCGAGCGATAGCTCGATAAACTGGAATTTGATCACATCACAAGGAGGGCGTTATGAACTGCAGAGCAAAAGTGGTGCGGCACAATGGCTGCTTAAAGATCGACATTGACGGCAAGCTGTTTGATCCGCTGTCCTTTAAGTCCTTTCGTCCCAACCCCCGGAATGTATCGGAGTTTTACCGGGCAGGGGTACGGCTGTTCAGTGTGCTGACCAGCGGTGTCACCTCAGCACTGGGTGTACCCTACTCTTTATACGGCGAGAGCTGGGTAGGACCGGGGATATATGATTTTTCTGCCATTGACCGGCAGATGGACATGTTTTTGGAAAACGCTCCGGATGCGTATTTTGCCCCCATGCTTCAGCTGGACACACGGGATTGGTACTTGAAGCTGCACCCGGAGGTGCCCAATTCCTTTACCCATCTATCCCAGATCGCCTGTGACGAGACCTGGAAAAAAGAGGCTGCCGACTATATGAAGGCAGCCATCCGGCACATTGAGCAGAAGTACGGTCATCGGGTCTACGGGTATTTTTTACTGTGCGGTACCACCACCGAGTGGTTCTCTCACTTTGACAAGGAAGCGCCCCATCCCATTAAAAATGCCGGCTACCAAAAGTGGCTGGGCGACGAAAATGCCCAGCTGCCCCCGGTGGAGCGGCTGGAGAAAGAGGGCGGCGTATTTCTTGCGGAAGACGAGCAGGATGTGTATTTGGCGCGAAAATTCCATAACGAGCTGATCGCCGAGCTGGCGCTGTATTTTGTGGGCGAGGCCCAGTCAGTGCTCCAGCATAACAAGCTGATGGGGCTTTACTATGGGTATTTGTTTGAATTGGGCGGACAGCGGCTGTACAACGACGGTGCGCTGGGCTATGAGAAGATATTCCTCAGCCCGGATGTGGACATGATCTCCAGCCCCTCTGCCTACGGCTACCGGGGGCTTGCGGACCCCAGCGCCTTTATGGTGACCCAGAAGACCCTGGATGCACATAATAAAATTTATTTTCTGGAATTTGACCACATCACCCACACCGCGCCGGAGCGGATCACCGATGGGCTGGATCCGGATTCGCCTAACAACAAGCTGGTGATGATCCCCGGTGCGAAAAACAAATGCAAAAATGAGACCGAATCCCTGAACCTGATGTACCGGGATTTTGTGCTGTGTCAGGGCAGCGGTGCGGCACTGTGGTGGTTTGACATGTTTGACGGCTGGTTCCGTTCGGAGGGCATGATGGACGCGGTCAAAAAGATGATAGGCATTTCAAAGCTGCTTTCCGGGACTTCCACCGAAAGCGCTGCCCAGGTGGCGGTCTTTGCCGAGGGAGAGTCTATGTACCGGGCGCGGAAATCTGCCAGATTGGCAACGGTATGCCTGTCGGATATTCGCAGGACCCTTGCCCAGTGCGGTGCGCCCTACGATCTGTATTCGATCTCGGATGTGGAGCTGGAAGCGGTATCCCGGTATCAGGTACTGATCTTTGTGAATCAGTACGATATTCCGGCAAAGACCCGGAAGAAGATCGAAGAAAAATGTGCAGGCAAGACTGTCCTGTGGCTCTATGCCCCGGATTATGCCAACGGCGGCAGGTGCGATGCAGAAAATATTCGTCGGCTGACCGGTATGGCGGTGACGGAAGGGGAGCGTGCCCACGGCGCACTTGTTTATGGGGATGCCCGGATGGACTGCGGTCTTGCCGCGCCGTATTTCTGCGTGCAGGACGACACATGCGAACCCCTGGCGTACTTTGAAGACGGCGCTGTCGCGGTGGCACGGAAGGGGAAAACCGTCTATGCTGCCAGCTGTAATCTGCCCTCCGGGCTTTTGCGGGATATTTTAGAGCACGCCGGTGTGTTCCTCTACAGCCATCAGGATCGGGTCTATACCTATGCCAATTCCGGCGTAGTGGGTGTCTACAACGCCACCGACAGTGACGCGACGATCTGCCTGCCGGAGGATGGGGTGTACCGGGATCTGATCAGTGGGCAGGAATATGTGTGCCAGCAGGGACAGCTGCGGCTGGAAAAAAGGGCGCTGCGCGCCTATTGTTTAAGGAGAAGCTATGTCTAACGCAGTATTTATCACCGGTGCCCAGTCCGGCACCGGCTACGCCATCGCGGAGCTGTTCGCGAAACAGGGCTGGGATGTATTTCTTACCAGCCGCTCAGAGGAAAAAGCCCGGCAGGCAGCAGAGCGCCTGTCCGAGCAGTACGGTGTTTTTGCCAAGGGCTATGCCTGTAATATCCGCAATGAGCAGCAGGTCATCGATATTTTTCAGGATATCGACGCTGCCGGGAAGTTTGTAGAAACGGTGGTGCTGTGCGCCGCGGACCTGGGCTTTGATCCAAAGGATCCTGCTGCCGGTCAGAATTTCTGGACGGTAAGCGTGGAGGATTTCCAGAGAGTGTTCGAGACGAATCTGGTGTGGAATTTTACCATCGTCCGCCAGGCGGCGATCCGGATGCGGCAGAGAAATAAGGGCGCTGTAGTATTTCTCAGCTCCAACACCGCCTATCGTGCCATTCCCAACCGGGCGGCATACTCAGCCTCCAAGGGAGGCATCAATGCCCTGACAAGGGCGCTGGCGGTGGATCTGGGGCAGTATGGTATCCGGTGCAATGTGGTGCTGCCGGGCACTATCAAGACTGCCCGGTGGGAGGCCATGGGCAGTAAGCAGATCGTCAGCGGCGCGCTGACGCCCATTGGGGATATCTCGGATTTTGAGGATATCGCCAACGCGGTATGGTTTCTTGGCACCGACCTGTCCAAAAATATCACCGGCACGGAGTTAACGGTGGATGGCGGCATGTCCTGCCAGCTGTATCCCAGGGTGCTCAATACCCTGCTGGCACAAAACACCCCAGACAAAAATTGAACAGGAAGAATCTGTAATATCAAGATCGGGACTGTTGCGTCGCAACAGTCCCGATTTTCAGATATACATAGGCTTGATTTTCTGGCGGTAAATGCGCCGGTAGAGGATCAGCGTGACCAGCATGCTGACCACCTCGGCAATGGGGAAGGACCACCACACCGCGTGGACATCCCCGGTCAGTCTCAGCAGGTACGCCGCAGGCAGCAGAACGACCAGCTGGCGGCACAAGGAGGTGATGGTGGAATAAATGCCGTTACCCAGCGCCTGGAAGCTGGCACCCAGAGCGATGCCTATGGCTGCCAGAGGGAAGTGGTAGCTAACGATCCGCAGGGCGCTGATGCCGATCTCCATGAAATGACCTGCCCGCGCCTCTTCAGACGAGCCGAAAATGCTCATCAGTGCCTGGGGGAACAGCTGGAAAACGCCAAAGCCCAACAGCAGCACCGTCAAGGCGGTGAGGACGGCGATTTTCAGGGTCTTGGTGATCCGCTCCGGCTGCCGCGCGCCGTAGTTGTAGGCAATGATGGACACGGAGGCATTATTCAGACCGAACACCGGCATCAGGAAAAAGCTCTGGAGCTTGAAGTATACGCCAAACACGCCGGAGGCTGTCTCGCCGATCTCCGGAAAGCCCAGAAAAATCTGGTTCATGCCGAAATTCATCACCGAGCCAATGGCCATCATAATGATAGAGGGGATGCCCACAGTCAGGATCTTGCCGATGACCTTGCCATTGGGGCGCAGGTACTTCAGGCTGAATTTTACATCGGGATTTTTGGTCAGATTGAAGATCACCGCCATAATGGCTGCCACCCACTGACCGATCACCGTTGCTACTGCCGCGCCGGCAACGCCCATGGCAGGGATGCCGAAGCCGCCGTAGATAAAGATAGGATCCAGCACGATGTTGACCAGTGCGCCGGTACCCTGGGTGAACATGGTGTAAATAGTTCTGCCCGAGGCCTGCAAAAGCCGCTCGCCCAGGATCTCCACAAAAATACCCAGAGTGAAGATGCAGCAGATGGCGGTGTACTGGGTGCCGCCTTCGGCTGTCTCCTGGCTGATGGGCTGCATCCGGTAGTAAGCACCGGCGCCGAAGAATCCGAAGAGCATGAAAGCGCCGATCAGGATCGCCGTCAGGAAGATGCCGTTACCGGCAGCCAGATTGGCGCGTTCCCGGTTGTTTTCGCCCAGAGATTTGCTCAGCAGGCTGTTCATACCCACGGCGATACCGGTGGCACAGCCGATCTGCAGGTTCTGGATGGGGAAGGCAAGGCTCAGTGCCGTCACGGCGCTTTCTGAGTAGGCGGCCACATAGATGCTGTCCACCACATTGTAAAGCGCCTGGACAAGCATGGAAAGTGCCAGCGGCAGCGCCATGTTGAAAAGCAGCCTGCCCACAGGCATGGTTCGCATTTTGTTATCCCCCAGCTTGGGAGCGTGTTTCTCGTTAGCCATAGTGTATCCTCAATTCTTTGTATGCATCGGGTTATTATACCCGGAAAGGAAAGTAAAATCAACCGGGAATACAAAATTCGCAAAAAGACCCGGCGGCATTTGCCGCCGGGAATCACAGAGTTTTTAGCTTGCGGTGCGGCCGGTGACGCTGGGTGCGGACAGGGGACTGTCGACGCTCCGGGCGTTTGCGGTCTGCTGCAGATTCGCGGCATTGGTGTTCACGATCCGCCGGGCGCACAGGTAGTAATCTACAAAGTAGTCCACATCCAGATCCGCATAGCAGACACCTCTGCTGCCGGAGTGGATGATCTGATTGTTGCCCACATAGATGCTCACATGGGAGCAGGGGTAAGTTCTGCCCGGCTCGTAGAAGAAGATCAGATCTCCCACCTGCAGTGCGTCCTTAGGGACGATGATGCCGTCCTGCAGCTGCTGGGCGGCGGTGCGGTGCAAGCCGATGCCATGCTGTCCGTACAGGTAGGACATAAGACCGGAGCAGTCAAAAGCGCCGGGGCGTGTGCCGCCGTAGACGTACCGGGAGCCAAGCTGCTTCTTGGCAAGGGCAAACAGGCTGTGGCGCAGCTCCAACGCCTTGGCGTGATCCGTATAGGTCAGCACCCGGGTCTCGGAGGAGCTGGCGTCGCAGTTTACATAATATTCGTCGTTTTCTGTATGTACGATCTGGGATTCGGCGATATAACCCACCATGTCGTAGCAGTCGACCTTATAATAATCGCCGCTCTGACCAAGGACACTGACCTTGGTGCCGTTTTCCAGCTGCCCGATGGGGGTGGCGCCGCTGCCGGACTTGAGTCGGACGATGGTGGTAAGGGTCTGGTTCTGGGCAAGTTCCTGCTCCGCGCCTACAGGGCGGACAAGACCTGCCAAGCATACCAGGCAAAGCATAACGCACAAAAGCCGCAAAGCCGGTTTCAGGGATCTGGTCATAAACACATTTCCTTTCAAGGTTGCAGACTGGTTTCTAATTAGTTACAATCGGTTACGAATTATAGCACAGCCGTAACCGGATGTCAAGCCCGCGGATATATGCAAAATAAACAAAATCCCTGAAAATGCCCGGTTATCCCGGAAAAACACCGGGGATAGTGGAGGGGAAAACCCGGATTTTTCCCGAAAAGAAATCCGCCGCAGGCGGTAACTTCCTGCGGCGGCGACGGCTTATGACAGAAAAGCCCTTAGCTTTCCATCTGTTTTCCCAGGAATCCGGCGACGGTTTGTGCAAGTCGCTGGTCCGCTTCTGCCATGGGTGTGCCCTCTTCGCCCATCAAAAGCATCACGCAGCCCATCAGGTCGCCCTGGCTGAGAATGGGCGCTGCTACGCCCAAATGGTACTTGTCGGAGCCTTCTGCTGCCCGGAGCAGGGTCTGCCCCGGCTCGTAGCGATAGTTTCTGCGACTTTCCATCAGCTTGTCCAGCTCCTGGGAGTTGGGCTTGTCGATCAGCTCGCGCTTGGGCGCGCCGGACAGGGCAATGATGGAATCCCGGTCGCTCACCGCTGCCACATGTCCGGTGTTGGCTCCGATGGACTCGCAGATCTGGGTGGCGAAATCCTGCAGATCGCCCATGGGGGAGTACTTGCGGAAGATCACGCCCCCGTCCTTTTCGGTATAAATTTCCAGAGGATCTCCCTCACGAATCTTGAGGGTTCTTCTAATCTCTTTGTGAATCACAATACGCCCGAGGTCGTCTACTCTTCTAACAATGCCAGTTGCTTTCATATTTCTATCTCCTTTTTCCGTAGGGAAGGCATATATGCCTTCCCCGGAACGGAGATATCCGTTCCCTACAATAATTTTACAAATTACGCTGTTAGTATCTGTAAACTGACGGAGATTATACCGCAAGATTTACTTTTTGCTTTGCATATGCTATTATAGATATGGAGGTGTAATTATGGGCGTTTTTTATTTGATTGGTCTAGTATTAATCGCTGTCACATCCTTGGTTCTTAGTGTTCTCGGTTTTACAGGAAAAGATATTATTCTTGATGACGAATACATAAAAGCCTCTAAAGAAGAACGAGAAAAAATGGACAAGCACGCCTATCGGTTGCAGGGGGCAAGTATATTCCTGTTTATTTTTGCTACAACACTGTGCAATCTCTTGCGGGCATTGACACATACACCATTATTTACTTATATTGCGTTTGGCATTGGTGCTATCGGTATTATTTATGCCCTTGTTTCACATTATTCGATTAAGGAAAAAGCAAAGTAGTATTAAAACAGCGAGGTGAATTTCACCTCGCTGTTGTTATGTATGTTATTGGTGTTATTATACCTCATTCCTCCACCCGACGAACAATTCCTGTTGCTTTCATATTTCTATCTCCTTTTTCCCTAGGGAAGGCATATATGCCTTCCGCGGAACGGATATATCCGTTCCCTACATTTGAAATGTCGGTGCGTGGTTGTAGGGGCGGCTATTAGCCGCCCGTGGGCGGTCAACGTCCTGTTGCGGTGCCCGATAAAATCTTCGGGCTTGCGCTTTTCCTTGAGTTTATCGACCGCTGC
>JAZOSG010000194.1:0-4386 GCA_045657005.1 Faecousia sp. | reverse complement strand
AAAGGTACGCATGAAGCCCGGGGCGATCTCCCGGTAGCACTTACACAGCAGCTGATCAAAATGCTCCTTTTCCGTCAGGGGATAGATCAGCGCCTCAGAATTATGAAAGCCCATACCGCCGAATATCTGGGGATACCGGGCTTTTGTGACTTTTAATGTTTGCATAGGCTCAACTCCCTACTATTTCTCAATGTCATTTTATCATTGGGTAAGCCAGCAAACAAGGGAGGATATAGTCCAAAAAATGTAGGAATATTATCTTTACGCTGTTAAATCTACCAGATTATAGCATTTTTTAAACTTTTTGGAGCAGTGATCACACATTGCCCCACTGGTCAACAGACAGCACCTTATAAGAAAGTGTCTCGTCCTCCACAGGCAGGTCGCAGGCAACCGTGGATGCGATCTGGGTATCTCCGGCAAAAATGCGGTAGTAGCAGTGATTGGGATCGGAAACCGGCTCCCAGGTCAGCTTGCCATCGGCAGCTGCCACATTCTCTGCCGCCACAGGCGCTTGCTTTTCCTGATAGTCAGTAGTAAAGAAGGTGACGCTGGTGCCCTTGAGGGTATAGGTAGGATTCTGTGCATCCAGCGTAGCGCAGCTTCCCTGCAGATCACCAAACCGGTTATAGGGCACATTGGCAGGGTCAAATTCATAGACCCGGATATTTTTCTTGAACAGGCTGCTGTCCAAGGTGATCTCTGTCGGCTCGGGATTGCGGTTGACAACGCCGATACTCACAGTGCCGTCCCGGTTCAGAACGCCGCAGCAGCGGAGGTTTTTGTCCTCTGCAGCAATGGTCAGCACCTTGGAATTGCGCTTGAACAGCTTGATCATCGGCGCAAGGGCAAACCAGACATCCTTGGGAGAATAGTCGCCGTCGTCGGTCCAGCGGAAAGAGCCCCACTTGTTATAGCGGATATCGGTAGTGCCGGGCAGCAGGAACCGCTCGCATTTGCCCCATTCCTGAGCAAAGCCGGGCTTTTCGGAATGGGCGCAGGAATAGGGATCCGGAAGATCCGCGTAGCTCCAGTAGGCAAGGGCGTAGACACCGGCGTTGATGGCAGCAAATGCCATTTCCACCAGCACCAGTCCCGCCATGGCGCAGGTCTCCGGGTTTTCCAGGAAGCGGCAGACATCCGCAACAGAGCCATTTTGATAAGTCAGGCCCGGGATGCCGTCCTGAATTCCCATTTCCGCCAGGATCAGGCGTTTTCCGTCAGTTTTGATCGCCTTCATGACCTTTTCGTTGCACTTTTCGTAGAAATAGTCGTAGAAGGTAAGATCATCCAGCTTGTGGGAATTGTCGTAAATATGCAGGGAGTAGTCCTCTGTGATGGCGTTCATATGCCGGATCGCCCAATCCATGGTATCCCAGTTGGGATAGCCGGTAGCCTCCGTTGCCAGCAGTCCAATGTCCAGCTCACGCTTTTTAAAGGCGCGGTAAAGCAGCTCATGGTACTGCTTCAGCCGGGGCAGGTCGGTCATCAGCTTGCCCCAGTCTCCCTCAGACATTTCGCCAGAGAAGCAGTAATAGCGCAGATGCTCGATGCCCTTTTCCTTTTTCATGTACAGAAGCTTATCGGCGACCTTTTCGCAGTACTCGGTCATCTCCTCCTCGGTGAAATTTACCTTTGCCCGGGTGGTGGTGACAAAGATCGGCGTGTCGGTGACCTTCTGCATCCGCTCATAGTACTCAGCAAAGGTGTCCATAGATTCCTTTGTCTGGTCGCTATAGCCGGCAAAGGTGCGCATAAAGCCAGGGGCAACCTCCCGGTAGCACTTGCACAGCAGCTGGTCGAAATGTTCCTTTTCGATAGCCTTGTACATCATCGCTTCAATATTATTAAAGCCCATACCGCCAAAGATCTGGGGATAACGCCCTCTTGTGATCTTAACCGATTCCATATATACTCTCCTTTTTTATTTTTCCCAATCCCACTTTTTCCCAGTGGTCAGGATCGCGCCATTGGCAAGCAGCTTTTCACGCAGCTCCGGGACAGAAACATCCTTGGGGTCAATGCCCTGACGGACAGCCAGGGCTGCCGCTGTGCCTGCTGCCTCGCCCATGCCCATACAGGTTCCCATGACTCTGGTCAGACCGTAAATATCACTATCCACAGAGGCACATCTGCCGGCTACCATCAGGTTTTGTATATTCTTAGAGACCAGGCAGCCATAAGGGATGCCCACCGCGTGCTCCACCGGCTGAATGGACAGCTTATTGGAATGGGGTACATGCACATCCACATTGTAGCCAGCCAAGGTAATGGTGTCCTCGGGGATGGCGTAATCCGTAAGCGCCTCGGCGCTGAGGCTCTTCTGTCCCACGATCCGCCAGCTCTCCCGAGAGCCCAGGCAGTCAGAGACATTTGCCAGATAGCACTCCTCGAAGCCGGGGGCGTACTTTCTGAAGAAAAGCATCAGCTCCTTGATCTGACGGTGGCACTCGAACTCACCCTCCAGCACGCTTTCGTAATCGGAGGTATCCACACCGTTTGCCCGGGTGGTATTGATCAGCACATGACCCGGCTCACCAAGGGTGGTAAAAATGATCCGGTCCCGGGGCAGGGTATAATCGCCATTGGCCTTAGCCTCTTCGATCTGGTCAGCAAAGCCGGTGTAGACAAAAGCCCGGGACTTAAAAAACTGTTCGTGGGTCTGGGCTACACCGTAGGTGTCCGGCAGCTGGGCAGATTCCGGATGCGCCTCCAGATACTTCATAAAGCGCTCCAGCTTGACATTGCCGACAGAAAAGGTAATAGAGGGCGGCTGCAGCTTTTCATTTTTCCGGCACATAGCGTCAACCCGGGTAGCCAGGCAAGCATCGCCGGTGGCATCGATAAAGACAGGGGCGGTAAAGGTCCTTGCCTCACCCCGGCAAAGAACGGTGATCTCGGTGATCCGGTCATCTTCCTTCTTTGCGTCCATCAGCTCTGCGTACAGCAGCACTTCCACCCCTGCCTCCCGGCACATCTCAAAGGAGACGATCCGGAACCAATGGGGATTGATAATGGTCAGGCTGTTATGTACGGGGCAGTGGACATGTCCCATCGTTCCATCCACCTGCGCCAGCCGGTCCACAAATTCCTGAGGGATACCTCCCAGAACCTGGTCGCCGGCTCTGTCCACAAAGCCCAGCAGCGGCAGACCGGAATTGGCAAGTCCGCCAAGGGTAGCGCTGCGCTCAATGAGCAGAGTCTTCAGTCCTGCCCGTGCCGCCGCAATGGCTGCTGGCAAACCACCGGGGCCGCCGCCAACCACGATCAAATCATAATTATTTGCCATATCGATTCCTCCTGCATGTTACTTTGTATCATTTTATCATTCAATATTTTTCTTAACAAGGGGATATCTATTCCTAAAATGTAAGAATATTGACATTTGCGCCTTGGTGTGCTATATTTTGGAAAAAGGACGGTGGTATCATGCCTATCAACATCCTGGAATGCAGGCGTTTTTCGACGACCTATTCCCTTAAAAAATATGTGCGAACGGTCAAGGATTACGAGATCGATCTGGAGCTTGGCAACGAGCGTCTTATATTTATCGACGATATTCCCCACGCCATCCGTCGGGGAAACATCTGCATCCGTAAGCCGGGACAAACCGTGTACGGGCAGGGCAACCATGCCATTATTACCCAGAGCTCCATTTTGCTGACTGTAGACTTTTCCGGCGAGCAGCCCAGCGACCACTATAGCCGCAACATTGAAGGACCGATCCAGAAAATATGGGACTCTCCCCTGCTGGATCAACTTAGCGGCGTGATCGTCCCCCACTCGGAAAACACCTTCATCCCTATTTACACGGAGCTTTTGAGTCTTGCCTTCACCGACCGCAAAGCCGCGGAAATGCTGATCATGGAGCTGATCTACAAGCTAAATGCCGAGGTCTGCCGGCAAAATTACATAAAAAACAAGCCCACTAAGACCCATTGCAGCAAGGTTTTGAACTACCTGAAGAACCATCTGGAGGAGGAAGTCTCCCTGGAAACGCTGGCGCAACTGGTGCATCTGGACAAAAACTATCTGGTTCGGCTGTTTAAGGACACCTACGGACAGACCCCCATCAAAACCCTGATCGACATGCGGATGGAGCGCGCCTGTGACTTGATCGCAAACACCAATATGACCATTTCCGATATTGCAGCCGCCTGCGGCTATACCTCTGCGTCCTATTTTACCGCAGAATATAAAAAGCACTTCGGCATTACCCCTCTGAAGCAGCGCTCAAACAAGGACTAAATTCCAGTTTATCGCTCCGATGGAGCGATAAACAGTGGACAGTTGATAGTGGATAGTTGACAGTTAAGGTGTCGCCTTCGGCGACTATTTGAATCATTTTCCGTAGGAAAATACCTCAATTGTCAACTGTCAACTGTT
>JAZOSG010000193.1:0-7033 GCA_045657005.1 Faecousia sp. | reverse complement strand
GTGCCCGGTAACGCAATTGCATTCGTAATCCACCATTTTTTAACGCAGTAACGATACCGAGCGGGTCAGGGAACTAACGAATTGATAGGCACTTTGCACGAATTGTCCGGCGGCACTGCCGCCCGATAAACTGGAATTTAGGTTTATTTATTTCTTCTTTTCAGGTTGCCCAGCAGCTCCAGAACCAGGCGGCAGTGCTCCCGTTCCTGCTGCGCCAGCCGGGCAAAGACCTGTCCGTACTCCGGGTCGGAGACCCTTTGCTCGTACTGGGCAAGGCAGTGCATCTCCCGTCCGTAGCACCGGCGCAAAAGTTGCTCCGTATCCTCCTGTTCCGGCTGCCGGGCACGAACATTGGGACGCGTGCCGGTGATCAAGGTGTAGATCCCCTTTAAGCAGGCGGTATGTGCCTGCTCCTCCTCGAACATGCGGCGCAGCACCGCACTTTCTTTCCCTTGAAAACGCCGGGACAGCTGCAAATAAATAGCAGCGTCTGTCCACTCCTGGGCGATCATCTCCTGAAGCGCCTGCTCCCAGTTTTCTATCGGTGTGTCTGGGCGCACCCGTTGCCAGACTCTGGCAGCTTTTGCAGGATCAATAGCCTGCATATACATCCTCCCCTTTCCCGGATCCTTCTGTTTACAGTATATTCCCGTCAGTAGAAAAAGCGCACCCTTTTCTGTCGAAGAGAACCGGAAATTTTTATGCCGTATTGCTCCGGAGCGCCAAATGTGCTATACTGTGACCAAAATATTTATATGGGGGGGATCCCTTTGAAATACATAAAACAGGTTTTGATCATTTTGTTCTTTTCTCTTTTGGCAGAGCTGCTGGCGGCAGTCATTCCGCTGCCGATCCCGGCGGCGATCTATGGCTTTGTGCTGCTGTTTGGGGCGCTGTGTACCGGTATGCTCAAGGCGGAGATGATCGCTGATACTGCTAATTTTCTCATCGGTATTATGGGGATCTTATTTGTGGCACCGGCAGTGAACATTCTTTCCTACTATGAAATCATTGCGCCTGCACTGGTACCCATTTGCGTGATCGTCGTATCCTCTACCTTCGTGGTTTTTGCGGTTTCCGGTTTGGTGACCCAATGGCTGCGCCGAAAGGAGGACAAGGCCCATGACTGAGCTTTTGGAGGGGCTGTCACTGTTTCCGCTGGCGCTGACCTTTGGCGCATACCAGGTGGGGCTTTGGTGCCAGAAAAAATGGAAAAGTCCCCTTTTGAATCCAATCCTGATAGCTGTGGTTCTGGTGATCGGTGTTCTGACGCTGACCGGAACTTCAGGTGAGGCATACCAGGCGGGTATGGCCGGGATCTCCTGGCTGCTGACCCCTGCCACTGTGTGCCTGGCACTGCCGCTTTACACCCAGATAAAGCTGCTGAAAAAGAATCTGCCTGCGATCCTGACCGGCATTACCGCCGGAACGGTCACCAGCCTGTTGTTTATCCTGGTGCTTTGCCGGCTGCTGGGACTTGACCGGGCAATGAGCGTGTCCCTGCTGCCAAAATCCATTACTACAGCCATGGGCATAGTGCTTTCTCAGCAAAGCGGCGGTATCGAATCCTTGACCGCTGCGGCGATCATCGTTACCGGTATTCTTGGGAGCTTGTCCGGCTCTGTGTTATGTAAACTTTTAAAGATCCGGGACCCCATTGCCCAAGGGGTTGCCTTTGGTACTGCCTCGCATGTGGTGGGGACTTCCCGGGCAAATGAGCTCGGATCTGTGCAGGGGGCGGTCAGCAGTCTGTCTCTGGCAATTGCCGGGATCCTGACAGCAGTGTTATTCCCTGTTTTTTGTGTACTGCTCTGACTATGCCCCACTGCAACCGGAAAACAGTTGCGGTATAATGAAAAAGCTTGATTTGGAGGGGATCGTATGACCCGGGAACAGCTGCTGTCCTGCGCGTTGGACATCGGCGAGCAAATGCTTATCAGCGGAGCGGAGGTTGGGCGTGTGGAGACAGCCATCCGCCTTATTTGCACAGCCTACGGCTGTAGCCGCACGGATGTGTTTACCATTACTTCCAGCATCGTGGTGTCGCTGGCAGACGAGGATGGCTCTCACAGCACCCAGACCCGTCGGATCACAGGCACCCGGACGAACTTGACCCGGCTGCACCGGCTCAACAGCCTGTCCCGGGAGATCTGCGCCGATACCCCGGCATATACCTATGTGCAGGCAAGGCTTCGGGATATTTGCAAGGAGCAGCCCTTTCCTTTGTGGCTGGAGGCGCTGGGCAGTGCCCTCATCGGCTTTTCCTTTGCAATCTTTTTTGGCGGTGACCTGATAGACGGTCTGGTTGCCGGTGTGTTGGGTCTGTGCTTGCGCTATACCACATGGCTACTGCAAAAAGCGGCGATGAACCAGATATTTGTCAATGTGGTGGCATCCTTTTTGCTGAGCCTGGGCGCCATTTTGCTGGTGCGTGTGGGAGTCGGACACGATGTGAATAAGATCATCATCGGCAACATCATGCTCCTGATTCCGGGAATTGCGTTGACCAATTCCCTCCGGGATATGATCAGTGGCGACATCATGACCGGTATGCTGCGGTTTTTGGACGCGGTACTGGTGGCGGCAGCCATCGCCGCAGGCTATATTCTGGCGGCGCAGCTGTTAGGAGGTGGCGTATGAGCGGTTTGATCCAGGTCCTCACCGGCTGCCTTGGCACTCTGGGCTTTAATATTCTCTTTAATATCCGGGGGAAGAAGCTGGTGCTTGCTACCCTGGGCGGTTTGATCTCCTGGGCGGTGTTTCTAGTTTTAGAGCCGATATTGCCGGGGGAAGCGATGCGGTACTTTCTGTCCGCGGCGGTGATCACGGTTTATGGAGAGCTATTGGCGCGGTTGGAAAAAACACCTACCACCACATTTTTAGTTCCTTCCATCATTCCTCTGATCCCCGGCGGCGCGCTGTACTACACCATGAATTACGCTCTAAACAAGCAGTGGTCCCAGTTTGCCCATCAGGCGTTTTACACCTTGCAGCTGGCGCTGTCTTTGGCGGTGGGCATCATCGCAGTGACGACCCTTGTAAGATTGCTGACGGTTTTTTTTAATAAGCTGAAAAAGCGCAGCCATCATTTCCACCACAGCCTGAAATAAGTAATTGACTGGAAGAGGTAACGGCTATGCATTACACGATCTCCAATTCGAAACTGTCGCTGACTGTAGATTCTATGGGCGCACAGATGCTGTCTTTGAAGACTGCTGACGGCACAGAATACCTGTGGCAGGGTGACCCGACATACTGGAAGGATCGGGCACCGGTGCTGTTCCCCTGGGTGGGAAGACTTACAAACAACAGCTATTTATACAAAGGCACGCCATACACCATGGGGATCCACGGCTTTGCGGCCGCATCGGAATTTATTTGCGCAGAAAAAACCGAAGAACAGCTGACCTTACAGCTTTGCAGCACAGAAAAGACCCTCAAGCAGTACCCCTTCCGGTTTTGCTTTGAAGTTATATATACCCTTTCCGGCAGCTGTGTGGAGGTAACCTATCGGGTGCGCAATGCCGGCACAGAAACCATGTTTTTTGGCATCGGCGGACACCCGGGCTTTCGTGTACCACTGACACAGGACGGGTGTTTTGAAGATTATCAGCTGGTATTTTCTGAGGCTTGCCAGCCGGATCGGGTGGGCTTTTCCAAGGCGGTATATTTAAACGGAGAGGATAGGCCTTATTCCTTGGAGCAGGGGAAGACGCTTCCGTTGCGCCATGACTTGTTTGACGAGGATGCGATCATTCTGAAAAACATGGCACGGGAGGTAACGCTGCGATCGGATGCTTCCGGCAGAGGGGTCTGTGTATCCTACCCGGACATGCCATATCTTGGGATCTGGCATTGGCCGGGCACCGACGCGCCGTATGTTTGCATTGAACCCTGGACCTCCCTGCCTGCCCGGCAGGATGTGGTAGAGGAAATTTCCTGTAAAAGCGACCTGATCCGTCTCGCGCCGGAAAAAACCTATGAAAATCAATGGCAAATCAAGGTGTTTTAAGAAAAGTGGCGAACAGAAATCGGGCAGGACGCTAACAGCAAGTACTAGAGTGCCAGACCTTCTCCTTGCGCAAGTGCGGTGCCTGCCGGCGGCGGTACTTTTTTGCGCCGCCAAGAAAGTACCCAAAGAAGGCGGCATAAGGGAGGGGCTAAGCGATGCGCTCTCGCGCACAAACCGCCCTCCCCTATGTACCCCTCCTGCGCAGCGCCAGTAGTGCATCAAAAGGTTTTGGCTGGTTAGGGGCGCAAATTCGAATAGCTTGCTAAACTGGAATTCTGTGAATAAAAACCAGACCGGAAGGCATCCCTTCCGGTCTGGTTTTATACTTGTGCGGCGATCTGTGTGGGGCGGCGCTTTTTCAGCTTGTAAAGCTCCTCGGTGGCAAGCCGTGTTTTTGCCACCACATCGCCGCAGTTTTTTGGGAAGCAGTAGTAAAGGGCATCGTGATTGCCGATACAGATCACATCGCCGATCTCGTACCAATAGTAGTCCGCATACAGTCCGTAGCAGGAAAGAGGTCCCTGGCTGTAGGACAGCTGCCCGTCGCAGCCGGTAAGCCGGAAACCCTCGCAATCGTGGATCAGTGTGCCGGAGCCGACCATGTAGATGGCACGGTAGTCTACCATCATACCGATCTCCACCTCTGTTTCCAGCCGGTAAGTGCCGTTTTCTAATTCCTTGCGCACCTGCTGCCGCTGCCAGGCATACCAGTCCGGGATGTGGGTGAAGGCGGCATCGCCGTTGACAGTCTCCAGATAGCCGTATTCCGTCAGGGTGTAGGCTTTGCCGCAGGCATGGCAGGTAAGGGTCACGCCCTTGCCCTCCGTTTTGCCCTCGGTGCCGCAATGGGGACAGCGGTATAAAATGCGGTTCAGTCCGTCAGCGCGGAAAGGCTCGTCGATCCGGATCTTGTTTTCCTGCTGCCACTTAAAATTGTCGAAGCTAAAGGCTTCTTCCAAAAGAGCGTCCAGCTGGGCAACGGTCATGGATTTGACTTCCTCTGCTGTTGCAAGGCAGGTCACATCTGCCCGCACCTTGACCTTGCGCTTTTGCAGGCAGTTGTACAAAGGATCCCGGGCAAAAGCGCCCTGAGTGACCACCGTCACCACCGGCACGCCCAGCTTTTTCAGCAGTACGCCCATTTTCCGGGGCAGAGGAGTGGCGGTGCCGTCAAAGGAGTAGCTTGCTTCCGGGTACATGAGCACACTGCATTTTTTCTTTTTCAGCAGGTACTGCATGTCCTGGATGAGGGATACATCTGTGACAAATTTCCGGGTGGGGATGCAGCCAATGAGCCGCATCAAAAGTTCCATACCAAAGCCCACAAAGCCGTCAGAGGTACATACGATGCCATAGCGCCGGGGGAAAAAGATCCGGGAGGCGATCTTCAGGTCGATGAAGCTGGAATGGTTCATCAGGATCAGACAGGGCTCTTTTTTGCCCAGCTTTTCCATGCCGTGGGTCGAGTATGTAAAGCCTGTAGGCAGCAGATCGAAAATTGCCAGGATCCGAATGACGGCTGCCAACAGGAGGTTGGGGCGCAGGGGCTTTTTGTGCTTTGCGCGCCTGCGCTGCATGACCTTTGCGTAGGAAAGTCGTTTCGTTGCGATCTTCATAGGCTTTTCTACCTTTTCTTTTTTTAGATCTCTTCTTCTTTTGCTTCTTCTTCGATCTCTTCCGCAGGGGATCCCTCCATGACTTCCTCGGGGATTTCTGCTGCTTCCTTTGCTGCTATGACATTTACATACAGCTTCGCCGGGTCGTGCTTTTTGAAGGCAAGCACCACAAGCGCCGTTGCCGCGGCAAAGCAGCTGATGGCAGCCAGCAGCTGGCTGACCCGGAAAGAGCCCAAATAAAGGCTGTCCATCCGCAGACCCTCGATGAGCGTTCTGCCCAGGCCGTACCAGGCAGCGTAGCCCAAAGCGATCTGACCGTCGTACTGGCGCTTTTTAGACAGGAAGTGCAGAGCAATAAAGCCTGCCAGATTCCATAAGGATTCATACAGGAAGGTGGGGTGGAAGTAGGTAAATTTCTCGGCAACATAGTCATAAAGACCCATCCGGAAGAAGCTCTCGGTCTCCGCGCCGAAGGCTTCCCGGTTAAAGAAGTTGCCCCAGCGGCCGATGCACTGACCGATCAAAAAACCCAGTGCCATCAGATCCACCACCGTTCCCAGCCGGATCTTTTTGATCAGGCACAGCGCCACCACACCAATCACCGCGCCGATGACACCGCCGTAAATGGCAAGTCCGCCCTGCCAGATGTACAGTACGCTGATGGGGTTGGCGGCAAACTCATCCCAGGAGAAAATGCAGTAATAGGCACGGGCGCAGATGATGGCAAAGGGCACGATGCCCAGCACGCCGTCGAGGATATCGTCTTCCTTAAGACCGAACTGCTTGCTGCGCTTCAGGCCGTAGATCACTGCCAGCAGCAGACCTACGGCGATGATGATGCCGTAAAATCTGATGTCCAGCCCAAAGAGCGTAAAGCCCCTGGGCGGATCAAGCTCGATTCCCAGAGAGGGAAAAGAGATGGTGGAAAATTTACTGGTGTCCATTATAAAACCTCCTTGGAAGGGTAGATCACTGACAGACTGCACCGATCCTCGGTAACAACTCTGTCCAAAAATTCCAATAGATCCTTTGCTTCCACCGCCCGGTAAACTTCGGGGAAGCGGAAATAGTCAAAGCCGGAGAAATGGTATGCGCAAACCCGGAAGGCGGTGGCATCAAAGCTGTCCAGATCCCGGATGCGTCTTCCTAAAGCGCTGCGCTTCATCCGCAAGAAGTCCTTCTGAGAGATCCCTTCCCGGACAAGGCGCTGTGCTTCTTCTATAATGGCAGTTCGCACAGCTTCCGGATCGTCACTGTCACCGGAGGCGGTAAGCATTGCCATGCCGTCCACCGTCTCAAAGCCGCCGCCAAAGGAAGGATCGATCAGCCCTTGCTCATAAAGCCGCAGGTACAGCGCCGAGGACTCTCCGAACAGCGCCTCTGCCGCCAGATCGCCCACTGCCTC
>JAZOSG010000192.1:0-2630 GCA_045657005.1 Faecousia sp. | reverse complement strand
CTACGATCCGACTTAAGGATATGGAAGACACTCTGATCGATTCCCAGGGTGTCGGCCTGGCAGCGCCCCAGGTGGGCATTCTGCGCCGGGTGGTGCTGGTGGATACCGGCGAGGAGATCCTGGAGCTGATCAACCCCACCATCATTGAAACCGACGGCGAGCAGGAAGGCCCCGAGGGCTGCCTGAGCGTACCCGGCAAATACGGCCTTGTGAAGCGTCCCTACTATGCCAAGGTCCGTGCCCAGGACCGTCACGGCAACTGGTATGAGGCCGAGGGTGAAGAACTGATCGCCCGGTGCTTCTGTCACGAGCTGGATCATCTGGACGGCATCGTGTACACCGAAGTGATGGAGCGGTGGCTGACTGAGGACGAACTGATTTACGACGACGAGGAGTAACCCCTTTATGCGTGTTGTGTTTATGGGAACGCCGGATATCGCGGCGACCTGCCTGAAAAAGATCATTGCCGACGGCTATGATGTGGTAGGTGTCTATACCCAGCCGGACAGACCCAAAAACCGGGGCATGAAGCTTGCTTTTTCTCCGGTCAAAGAGGTGGCGCTGGAAAACGGCCTGCCTGTCTACCAGCCGGAAAACTTCCGGGAGGACGAAACGGTCGCCCAGCTGCAGAGCCTGCAGCCGGATGTGGTGGCGGTGGTGGCCTACGGACGGATCCTGCCCCAGAGGGTGCTGGACATCCCGGCAAAGGGCTGCATCAATATCCACGCCAGCCTGCTGCCTGCTTACCGTGGCTCTGCCCCCTATCAGTGGGCGGTGCTGGACGGCTTGAAAGAAACCGGCGTGACCGCCATGTATCTGTGCCGGGAAATGGATGCCGGCGATATGATCGATACGGCAAAGACCCCCATCGGCGCTGACGAAACAGCAGGAGAGCTGTTGGACCGTCTGGCGGTGCTGGGCGCGGAGCTGCTCAGCAGTACCCTTGGGAAGATCCAGGCAGGCACAGTTTCTGCCGTACCCCAGGATCACAGCCTTGCCACCTATGCCCCTATGCTGGATAAGAGCATGTGTCCCATTGACTGGAATAAGACCGCCCAGCAGGTTCACAACCATGTCCGGGGCATGAACCCCTGGCCGGTGGCGACCACCCAGTTGGGTGGCAAGCGGTTTAAGATCTATACCACTGCCATCGTTCCGGGAACGGAAACAGCCGCACCCGGCACAGTTCTGGGTCTTAGCAAGACCGGACTGCAGATCGCCTGCGGCGAGGGGGCGGTGGAGATCCGCATTTTGCAGGCAGAGGGCGGCAAGCGTATGGCGGCACCGGATTATTTCCGGGGTCACCCTCTGGAGCTGTAAGCTATGGGCGCGCGGGAAACGGCGCTGAATGCCCTGATCGCTTGCCGGAAAAACGGCGCCTGGTCCAACAGTGTGCTGAAGGATTACAGCCGCCGGGATCGGCTGGACAGCCGCGAGGCGGCACTGGCAGCCCGGCTGTGCTACAGCGTGCTGCAGAACCGGGGCAGGCTGGATTTCTATTTAAAGCAGCTGCTCACCGGACGGATCAAGGATCTGCACCCGGCGATCCGGGATATTTTGCATCTGGGCATGTACCAGATCTACGAACTGGATAAGATCCCAGCCTCTGCCGCGGTGAACGAAGCCGTGACACTGGCGAAAAAATATTGCGGCAAGGTGCGCAACGGCGCGGCACTTGTCAATGGTGTGCTGCGCAGTGCCGTGCGGACAAAGGGGACGCTTGCAGAGCCTGAGACCCTGGCAGACCGCTACAGCCATCCCCAGAGCCTGATCGCGCTGCTGGGCAGCTATGTGGGGCAGGAGCGTCTGGAGCCGATGCTGAAAGCCAACAATACCGTCGCGCCCACTGTGGTGCAGGTAAATACCCTGCGCACCGATACGGCGTCCTTGCTGACTTCTTTGGAGCAAGCCGGCGTTTGCGCCCAAAAGCATCCCTGGCTGGATAACTGCCTCGTGCTGACCGGCACCGGCGATCTGGAGCAGCTGGAAGCGTTTCAAAAGGGGCTGTTCTATGTCCAGGACGGGGCGGCAAGGCTCAGTGTCCTGTGCGCCCAGCTGCCGGAAAATGCCAAGGTTCTGGACTGCTGCGCAGCCCCCGGCGGCAAAAGCTTTGCCGCGGCTGTGGCGATGAACGGCACAGGCAGTATCACAGCCTGTGATATCCATACCCATAAGATCGATCTGATCGCCAAAGGCGCCCAGCGCCTGGGCTTTGCCAATATCACCGCCCGGGTACAGGATGCGTCCCAGTTTTGCCCCCAGTGGGAGCAGAAAATGGACGCGGTGATTGCCGATGTGCCCTGCTCCGGCTACGGCATCATCCGCAAAAAACCGGACATCCGCTATAAAGACCCGGACAGTATGGTGCAGCTGCCCCAGCTGCAGCTGAAGATCCTTTCCAATCAGGCGCGGTATGTAAAGCCCGGCGGCGTGCTGCTGTATTCCACCTGCACCCTTGTGCGCCGGGAAAATGAGGGCGTTGTGGAAAATTTCCTCAACGCAAACCCGGATTTTACCCCGGAGAAGCTGCCGCTTCCTGAAATATTCCCGGAAAATACCACCGGCATGTTAAAACTTGTGCCGGGAGAATTTGACACAGACGGCTTTTTCATCTGCCGCCTGCGGAGAAA
>JAZOSG010000191.1:0-3039 GCA_045657005.1 Faecousia sp. | reverse complement strand
ATATATCCGTTCCCTACATTTGAAATGTCGGTGCGTGGTTGTAGGGGCGGCTATTAGCCGCCCGTGGGCGGTCAACGTCCTGTTGCGGTGCCCGATAAAATCTTCGGGCTTGCGCTTTTCCTTGAGTTTATCGACCGCTGCCACTCGCTCAGGTCGCTTAATCCGCCACAGACGGCGCTCCCATCGCTCCCCTACAATAATTTTACAAATTACGCTGCGAGTCTGTAAATGGCAGCAGAGTATACTGGCTGATTTACATTTTGGGTCTGTTGTGGTATAATGCTCCGTCGAGGTGATACTTTGAATATTTGGATCGTTTTGCTCGTAACATTTTTTGCAGGTATGGGAGCAGGCTTAGGGACTGGCTTTGCTGGCATGAGCGCTGCCGCTGTCATAAGTCCAATGCTGATTACTTTTCTTGAGGTAGAACCCTACACCGCAGTGGGTATCGCCCTTGCCTCCGATGTGCTGGCAAGCGCGGTTTCAGCCTATACCTATGGGAAGAACAAAAACTTAGACATTAAAAACGGCTTGCTTATGATGGCTATGGTCTTGCTGTTCACAGTTGTGGGAAGCTATGTTTCCAGCGTTGTCCCTGCCCAAACTATGGGCGGCTTCAGCACCTTCATGACGCTGATTTTGGGCATCAAGTTTATTGCAAAGCCGGTTATGACCACCAAGCAGGAAATGGAGGCCGTTAGCAGAAAAAGGAAGATCGCAGGTTCGATCCTTTGCGGTATTTTTATCGGCTTCATCTGCGGCTTTGTAGGCGCCGGTGGCGGCATGATGATGCTGCTTATCCTCACATCCGTGTTGGGATATGAGCTAAAGACCGCTGTAGGCACCAGCGTATTTATTATGACCTTTACTGCGTTGACAGGCTCGGTTTCTCACTTTTCTTTTGGAGATTCTCCCAGCCTTCTGGTTATGGGGCTGTGCATCCTGTTCACCTTTATTTGGGCAAGGATCGCCGCAGTATTCGCAAACAAAGCAAAGCCTGAGACCCTCAACAGGGCCGTTGGCATCGTGCTGGTTCTTCTGGGAGTTGTGATCCTCGGATTTGAATACTTGATAAAATAATGACAAAAGGGACTGCTGCAAAACTTTCGTTTTGCAGCAGTCCCTTGCCCGTTATTGATTAAAGTCTACGCCGCGGCGCTCTGACCAGTAGGTCAGGGCGTTTTTTACATCCTGCTCCGGCAGGTCAAAGTACTCTGCCAGATGCCAAAGCTCGGTGCAGCCGGCGGCAAATGCCTCCCGGAAGGCATCCTCCGTTAAATGGTGTTGGGCGCACCAGCGGTTTGCCCGGTACTCGCTGCGCTCCACCAGCTCATAGGGGCTGGATACCTTGTGCAGCGCCCCGGTGGCAACATGCGCCATCTCGTGGCAGCAGATCCCCCGGAGAAGCCGGGTGGAACGGATCTGGGAAAAATCCAGGAAAATGGCGTATCTGCCCTGATCCCGGATGGTGGCGCCGGGCTGGGGGATCCCGTCGAAGGGGATCACATCCACCCGGTTTTGTTTGCAATAGTCATAAAAATCCGAAAGCTCAAACACTTTGCTACTCCTGCTGTCGCTGACGCATAATGCGGACCATATCCCGCACGGTCTGCTTCTGCGCCTCATCAAGTTCCTGAAATTCACCGTAAAAGGCAATGTCCACCTCATCCAAAATATCCTGCTGACCTAAAAGCTGCGCCACCGATACACCGAAATAGGACGCGATCTTCTGGGCGGTCTCGGCGGACAAGCTTTTTTTGCGGCCCATTTTCAGGTCAGTGATCAGTCCCCGGCTCAGTCCCAGCTCGTCGCAAAGCCTGCCGGGACGGATGCCCTTCCGGTCGCAAAGGTTTTGGATGGTTTCGTACAAATTGCCCATAATTTTACCTCCGTACTTGTGCAAGTACACAAATGCCTGAAAACGGCAGATTTAAGCCTTGACTTGTACTCGAGCAAGTACTATAATAAGGGCACGAAGTACTTAAACGAGTACAAAGCGGTGGCTTATACTACCATATTAGTACATGAACAAGTACTTGTCAAGAGAAATTTCCTGTTTCATCAATGAAAACGGATAGGGAGGTGTGTGATGGAATCGTATCACAAGTACGGTACGATAAAACGGACGGTTCTTGCCCGGGAGCCGTGGTATCCGGTGGATCGGCAGGGACTGCCGCCATGGGTTTGGTGTGACTGCTGCG
The DNA here is from genome assembly GCA_045657005.1 of Faecousia sp. GTDB lineage: Bacteria > Bacillota > Clostridia > Oscillospirales > Oscillospiraceae > Faecousia. The sequence goes on along the minus strand of JAZOSG010000191.1, from coordinate 838 downwards.
GCAGGGAGGTGTACAGAAAGGACGCTTGCCGCTGCACTCGCTGCCGGGAAAGGATTGAAACAGGTCTACAAACTGGAAGTTAAAAGCAAGAAAAGGAGGTTTATTGTATGAGTATCAGTCCGTGTATGCGCTGCACAAGGGTGACAGATCCCAGGCAGTGCGAGAATAAAAATTGTTCCCTCTGGCGGCAGTGGTTCGTGGAAAAGTGGGATGCCATGCGTGCTGCGCCCCGGTTGGCAGTGGAGCATAAACCGAAAGAACATGAGGGCGTGTGCATCGGCGGTCAGCGTTATGCGCTGCCTCATCGGGTACACAGCTATCTGGGGACAGACCCTTGCCAGGGGTGTTTATGTCCCAGGGATCTGTGCGTCATTCCCTGCCGGATAAAAAGGGATTGGGAACAGGCAAGACAGGATGTATTCATGTAATGGCAGCTAAGAAAAAGAAAGAAGTTGTACACCGGCTGCGGGAACTGGAGGGGCTGCGGCAGAGGGTGCAGATATTGGAGCAAGCACTGCAGGTGCTGAATCCGGAGGAGCGGCTGGTGATCCAAATGATGCTGATCTGCCCCCAAAGGGGAAATGTGCAGCGGCTGTGCGAGCTGCTGACGGTGGAGCAGTCCAGTGTCTACCGGCGGCGTGACCGGGCGCTGGAAAAGCTGGCACAGGTCCTGAGCGCAGGCCAGGCGATTGAAAATTAAATTCCAGTTTATCGAGCTGTTTACCGATACGCAACCAACCAATTGTCATTCCGAGCCAGTTCGCAAACTGGCGTGGGAATCTATTGGTATAGCTTGTTTTTTGAGATTGCCACACCAGTGTGCGCACTGGTTCGCAAT
>JAZOSG010000190.1:0-8503 GCA_045657005.1 Faecousia sp. | reverse complement strand
TTCCGCTCGCAAACGCTGTGCTGGTTTGCTGCGCGGGAAGGAAGCGTATAAAAGGTATTAAAAGCTAACGCTTTTAATGAATAGTTCGTGTTGATTGTCATGAGGGTCCACCTGTTCCCATCCCGAACACAGAAGTTAAGCTCATGTACGCCGACAATACTTGGCGGGCGACTGCCCGGGAAGATAGGTAACGCGAACACAAGACCTCACAGTTTCGGCTGTGAGGTTTTTTCTATAGCTTGGAACAGGTGGATGTCCACCTGTTTCCGTTTGCGGTGCCCGGCGGATGTCCTCGGTGACAGAGTACCTTGCACCTCCACCGCTGATATGGTACAATCTATACAGTACTTAGGTTGAGGTGTTTTATGATTGGCAAGACTGTAAAAGTAAAGGTAGACAGACCGCTGGGGAGCTGCCATCCGGAGCATAGAAATTTATACTACTCAGTAAATTACGGTTATGTTGAGGGAATCAGCGCGCCGGACGGTGAATTTCAGGATGCTTATATATTGGGTATTTATGAGCCACTGAAAGAATTTGTCGGGAAGGTTGTTGCGATTATTCACAGAGTGAATGACATCAAGGATAAATGGGTTGTTGCCCCTGAAAATATTTCTTTAACAGAGCAAGAAATCAGAGCGGCTGTCGATTTTCAAGAACAATTTTTTGTTACTGAAATCGAGATATAAGATCGAGCATAAGGCAACACCGCCCTTGACAATATCTCCGTTTTCAATTACCATGTAAATGGGTTTTTGTTTTTTTCAATACAAAAAAAGGAGAGTTAATATGGGACAGCTATTGAAAGATGACAACACAAAACAGAGCCGATCCTCGCGGCAGGTTTTGGAGTCCAAGTTTGCAAGTGCCAGACATAACATTTTGCTTATTGTTGTGTTTACCGCGATCAATATTTTCCTACTGGTAACCAACAGCAATACATATTTCCTGTTTTCTGCGTATATTCCCTATATTCTGGTCGATTTCGGTATGCTTTTTTGCGGAATGTATCCCAGCGAGTTTTACAGCGGTGAATTTGGTGGAATGGAATTTCTGGACAAATCCTTTTTTGCTATTACTTTAGGCGTTGCCGTGGTCATTCTTGTTCTGTATTTACTTAGCTGGATCCTCTCCAAGAAAGATAGAGTTGGCTGGATGATCTTTGCACTGGTGTTTTTCAGCATTGATACCGTTTTGATGTTTCTGCTTAATGGTATTGCGATGGAATCGATCATCGATGTTGTTTTCCATGGGTGGGTCATTTACTCCCTTGCCTCCGGCGTCCACGCCTATTACAAGGGCAAAAAGATTCCTCTGGAGGAACCGGTTGCTGAAGAAAGCAATCAAACGATCACACCTGCCGTTGAGGTCGATACGACCGAACAGACCGACAGTATTTAACTGCTTGGCATGCGTATAAAAAAGGACATCCGGTAGGATGTCCCTTGCGCTTATTTCAGCACTTTGCAGTAGTCCAGAATAGACAGTACCAGGCTGATGAAGATGTACAGATCGATCAAGCCGCCTAGAATACCCAGGAGCTGACCCAGCACCGGGATGAAGCCGAGCAAACCGATGACGATCCCAATCACTGCACCCACCACAATGTGAATAATGATGTTGATGACCAGTGCCGCAATATCTGCCTTTTCCTTAAATGCGTAGGGAAAATATTTTTTGAGCATTTCCATTAAAATCACCTCCCATATTTTATAACATAATCTTTCAGAAGATTCAAGAAAAAATGGCATTTATTTGCATATAAAGAGCACGATCGCTGTTGACACGCGGAGAACAGCCGAGATAGAATAGGGTAAGAAATCGTAAGGAGACGGACAATGGACTTTACAAACCTAAAAAACTGCCTGAATGATCTGGTGGAAAAATACAATACTCCCGGTGTAGATTGTATGGTTTATTGGGATCATGAGCTGGTATTCCGGTATTTTACGGGCATGCGTGATTTGGAAAACGGCGTTAAAATGAACGGAAATGAGCTGTACCTGATTTTCTCTATGACGAAAATGCTAACCTGCGTCAGTGCATTACAGCTGTTTGAAAAGGGAGCGTTCCGGTTGGAGGATCCTATTTCAGGATATCTTCCGGAGTTTGCCCGAATGAAGGTCACCACGGATGCGCTGAACAGTGAGAATGCGGCAAAGATCGCAAGCGGCTGCGCCGCCGGAGAGATTGTGACAAATACGGCAAGCGGCTATGCGGAAAGACCTATCACTGTGAAGAATCTGTTTACAATGGGGGGAGGCTTTGATTATAGCTTGAAGGCTTCCGGTATCCAAAAAGCGCTGGAAGAAGGAAAAACCTCTACCCGTGAGCTGGTCGGCGCCATGTCCGAAACAGTTTTGGGCTTCGAGCCGGGAACCCGATTCCGCTACAGCCTTTGCCATGATGTACTGGGGGCGCTGATCGAGGTCTGGTCGGGACAGAAGCTGGGCGATTACATGCAGGATAATATTTTTACACCCCTTGGTATGGAAAATACATTCTTCGGCTTACCCACAGATGCCCAGCGCCTTTCCAGAATGGCAGCCAGATACATTTATGAACCGGACGGAACGACCAGAAGACTTCCCCTTGCCTGCATGTACAATCTGTCTGACCGGTATCAAAGCGGCGGCGCGGGATTGACCTCCTGCACCCAGGATTACGCTGTCTTTTTGGATGCCCTTGCCTGTGGTGGAACGGCAAAAAACGGTGTGCGGATATTATCCGAGGAAACAGTCAGGATGATGAAGACCAACCAATTGAGCGGTCAGGCGCTGGAGGATTTCCATATTTTGCGAGCCGGATACGGATACGGGCTTGGTGTTCGTACCCATATGGATAGAACCCAGAGCGGATCTATCAGTCCTGTTGGCGAATTTGGCTGGGACGGTGCGGCAGGTGCGTTTTCTTTGGTGGATACCGATCATAAGCTGTCCCTTACCTATTTCCAGCATGTCCATGGTTGGGATGTAAAGATACAAAATGAGATCCGCAACGCCCTGTATACGGATCTGGGCGGTTACGGTGAGCTGAAGGAAGCTGCCTCTGACAGCCAATGAGCGCTGTTAGAAATAAAAACTTGACAGAACGCCAAAAAGCTGATAGAATTACCCCATAATTTTATAGGAAATGCGTTTGAGCAGAAAGAGTAGGGCGGAGAAAAACTTCAGAGAGCTGTCGGTCGGTGCAAGGCAGCAGTAATATCCGTTTGAAGTTCATTCTGCGAGCAGTGTGTTGAAAGTATAGTAGGCACAACGGGAGCGACCGTTACATCGCTGAGGGCTTGTCAGAGCCTGATAAGGTGTTACCCGTAAGGGCAGCACGAAGCAGAGTGGTACCACGGTAATTTATCGTCCCTGTATTTACAGGGACGATTTTTATGTATTCCAACAAAAAAACGGAGGTAAACAAAATGAAAAAAATCATTGCAATGATCCTTGCGCTGATGATCTGCGCATCCATGGCTGCATGTGCCCCCAGTCAGTCCGGCGAAAAAACCGCGGACTACACTGTTGGCATCTGTCAGCTGATGGAGCATGAATCTCTGGATAAGGCGACCAACGGCTTTAAGGCTGCGCTGACTGCGGCACTGGAAGCAGCAGGGAAGACTGTGGCATTTGACGAGCAGGTTGCTGGCGGTACGGATCTGTGCACCACGGTCGTGGGTACATTCACCGCTAAGAATGTGGATCTGATCATGGCAAATGCTACCCCTGCGCTGTCTGCAGCATCCAACGCTACCACCACCATTCCTATTCTGGGCACCTCTGTGACCGACTATGAGGATACCTTCGGCGGCAATATCCCCGAAAATGTGTCAGGCACATCGGATGCGGTTCCCTTTGATGAGCAGGCACAGATGATGATCGACACCCTTAAGCTGGTTGCCGGCGATCAGGTTGGTGTGCTGTACTGCTCTGACGAATCCAACTCCAAGATCCAGTATGAGGCTGTTAAGGCTCTGTTTGAGGCTGAGGGTATCGTGGTTGAGGCATATACCTTCTCCGAGACCACTGAGCTGCAGGCTCTGGTCACCAGCGCTTGCGGGGAGTGTAAGGCGATCTATGTGCCTTCCGATAACACAGTTGCTGACAACGACAGTATCGTAGGCACGATCTGTAACGAGAAACAGATCCCTGTTTACACCAGCTACGGCGGAGCGATCTGCTACGCAAGCCTTGCCATTGACTACTACGCACTGGGCGAGGAGACAGGCAAGATGGCTGCCCAGATCCTACTGGGTGAGAAGACCCCTGCCGATCTTGAGATCAAGACTCTGACACCCTCTGTTGTTTATAATGAGGAGCTGTGCAAGGCACTGGGAATTGAGATTCCTGCATAATAATCAGAAATCGTAAGAGGTAAACCATGGCGTTTTTAAATGCGTTGCCCGGTGCGGTGGCACAGGGACTTATCTGGGGATTGATGGCAATCGGTGTCTACATATCCTATAAAATACTGGATATTGCCGACCTGACTGTTGACGGCTCTATCTGTACCGGTGGCTGCGTGTGCGCGGTGCTGATCGGGGTGGGCTGTCCGGTTTGGCTGAGTGTTCTGCTGGCGTTTCTGGCTGGTGCGCTTACCGGTGTTTTGACAGGGCTTTTCCATACGGCACTGGGTATCCCATCTATACTGGCAGGCATCCTGACGCAGCTGATCCTGTACTCTGTCAACCTTTCAACACTGGGCGGAAAATCGCTGATGGCGGTGGATTACCGAACCAATGATCTGCTGCTGCACATGAGCGATAATATGGGTGCGATCATTACGCTTGTAGTGGTGGTTGCTGCAGTTATCGTTGGCTTGTGGCTGTTCTTCTATACGGAGGTAGGTCTGACGCTGAAGTCCACCGGTGATAATCCGGATATGAGCCGTGCCCAGGGCGTGAATGTCAAGTTCAACAAGGTGCTGGGACTGGCGATTTCCAACGGAATCGTTGCTCTTGCAGGCGCGCTGCTTGCGCAGTACAAGGGCTCTGCGAACATCAATGACGGCCGTGGTGCCATCGTCATTGGTCTTGCTGCGATCTTTATCGGTCTGTCTGTTTCCATGAAGATCAAGCCTAATTTTGTGGTCAGTCTGATCGGCGTCATTGGCGGCGGCATCGTTTACTATGTGATCTATAGCTTCGTGATCTTGATGGGACTGAAAACCGACTATCTGAAGATGCTCTCTGCCATCATCGTGGCGCTATTCCTGGCAGTGCCCTATTTGAAAGAGGAGTACTTCCAGAAAAAGCAGGTGCTGCCTGCCGAGGAACCTTGCGCTGGAGGTGAGCCCCATGCTTAAGATCAAGGCATTGCATAAAACCTTCAATCCCGGCACAGTCAATGCCAAAAAAGCGTTGGACGGGCTGGAACTGGAGCTGAAGGACGGAGATTTTGTCACAGTGATCGGCGGTAACGGAGCCGGTAAGTCTACTATGCTCAATGCCATCGCCGGTGTCTGGAAGCCGGACTACGGCACGATCGAGATCGACGGTGTGGATGTGACAAATATGCCGGAACACAAGCGCGCTCAGTTTTTGGGGCGTGTGTTCCAGGATCCTATGAAGGGTACTGCCCCGGATATGGAGATCGCTGAGAATCTTTCCATTGCGTCCCGGCGCGGTACAAAGCGTAAGCTGGTCTGGGGCGTTCGCAAGGCGGAAAGGGAGCGGTATAAAAAGCTTCTGGCAGATCTGGAATTAGGTCTGGAGGACCGGCTTTCCAGCAAAGTGGGACTGCTTTCCGGCGGTCAGCGACAGGCGGTCACGTTGCTGATGGCAACCCTTAACCGCCCCAAGCTTCTGCTGCTGGATGAGCATACAGCCGCATTAGATCCTAAGACAGCTGCCAAGGTGCTGGAGCTGACTGACCGGATCGTCCGGGAGAACCGGCTGACCACCATTATGATCACCCACAATATGAAAGATGCCATCACCCACGGCAACCGGCTTATTATGATGCATGAGGGCAGGATCATCGTGGATGTGGAAGGCGAGGAAAAGCAAAAGTTGACGGTTGAGGATCTTCTGGGGCTGTTTGTCAAAGCAAGCGGCAAAGAGTTTACCAACGACCGGGTCATGCTTTCATAAAAGTCAAGGGGCGTGTTGCAAGATCGCGTTGTGCAACACGTCCTTTTTGCACGCTTTTTTCGATAGTGCATAGTCTGGCATGAGGTGAGCATATGCGTATTTATCGAGGAAGACCGATTGCCGTGGCAAAAATTGCAGGCGGCAGGGACACTCCCTTGCTGTCAGGCGGTGTCAGGTTTTATCAAATGCCCGGCGGGGTGCTTGTGGAGGTAGATGTTTCGGGACTGCCCAATAACGCCGACGGCTTTTACGGTTTTCATATCCATACTGGCAATGGATGCGCAGGGAAGGGCTTCTCTGCCACTGGCGGCCACTACGACCCTATCAAACAGCCCCACCCACGCCATGCCGGAGATCTGCCACCGCTTATGGCCAACGGCGGTAAGGCGTACATGGCAGTGCTGACAGACAGATTTTCAATTCCTGATATTCTGGGAAGAACAGTGGTAGTCCACAAGATGTCAGATGACTTCCGTTCGCAGCCTGCGGGAAATGCAGGCGAAAAAATTGCCTGCGGCGTGATAGAGCGAACTACTTGACGAAAACCGGCCCTCTGGCATATAATTACAAAAAAACCAGGGGGCTGAAAAATGCAATTGGGTCTTGTCCTTTCCACTGCGGTCAATGCGATCGCACCTATCGTACTGCTGATTCTGTTTGGCTACTGGCTTCGCAGCAAAGGCTTTCTTTCGGCGGAGTTTGTCAAAGTGGGCAGCAAGTTTGTATTTCATGTATGTCTGACCAGCTCGTTGTTTGTCAATGTTTATAATATCACGGATCTTTCGTCGATCTCTTGGGAATTTATTGGTTATGTGATAGCGATAACGCTGGTTCTGTTCGGACTGGGATTTATCAGCACCCTGGGCACAACAAAGCTGCGCCAGCGGCGCGGAGTGGTGCTGCAGTGTGTATTTCGCAGCAATTTTGCCATCATCGGCTTGAGTCTGGCAACTACCCTGGGCGGTGATGACGCAGCAGCTATCGCATCGTTAGTATCGGCGTTTATCTTGCCTCTATATAACATCATGGGGGTGATCGCCCTTTCTATGTTTGCCGATGATGCCCAGTCCAGCGGTCATCATATTAAGCCTGTACTGCGCTCCATTGCGAAAAATCCCATGGTAGTCGGTGCGGCACTGGGACTGGTGTGTCTCTTGGTCAGAGAGCTTCAGACTGCACTGTGGGGCGAGAGCCTGTTCTCGATCAAACGGGATCTGCCTTTTTTCTACACTGCGATCAATAATATCAAATCCATGACAACGCCACTTGCGCTGATCGTGTTAGGCGCGCAATTCCAGTTCTCGGCGGTCAAAGGAATGTTTAAGGAGATCGTGGTCGGAACTGCCTGGCGCATTGTCCTTGCACCGATGGTAGGTGTGGGGTGTGCGATTTTGTTGGATAAATACGGTGTGATCTCCTGCGGTGTAGGAGAGTACGCCACCTTGATCGCTTTATTTGGCTCTCCGTCGGCGGTATCCAGCGCCGTTATGGCAGGTCAGATGGGCGGTGATGAGCAGCTTGCCACCCAGTTGGTGGTGTGGACAAGTCTTGGTGCCGTCGTGACGATTTTTTTGCAGGTTTGTATTCTTATAGCAACCGGTTTTTTGGCGGTATGACAATGAGAAGGTTATCTGCACATATGCAATATGCTGAAATAAGGGAGGGATCTTTATGAAACTGATATTTTTAGGCGCAACCCACGAGGTTACCGGTTCTTGCACCCTTTTAGAGGCCTGCGGCAAGCGGATACTGATCGACTGCGGTATGGAGCAGGGCGCGGATACATATGAAAACTGCGAATTGCCTGTTCTGCCTGGTCAGATCGACGCGGTTTGCCTGACCCATGCCCATATGGATCATTCAGGCAAGCTCCCGGCACTGGTAGCACAGGGATTTAGAGGGAAGATCTATGCCACTGAGGCGACCCACCGCCTTTGCAATATCATGCTCCGGGATTCTGCCCATATCCAGGAATTTGAAGCAGAATGGAGAAACCGCAAAGCAAGGCGAGCGGGGGAGAAACCCTATGTGCCGCTGTATACGATGGCGGATGCGGAGCAGACTCTGCGGCTGTTTGATGCCCACCCTTATGGCAAGACGGTCGCTCTTTGTGATGGAATCACAGTGCGTTTTTTGGACGCTGGACACCTGCTCGGTTCTGCCAGTATTTATCTGACGGTCACAGAGGATGGGCAGACGAAAACACTTCTTTTCTCCGGAGATCTTGGGAATATCGACCGCCCATTGATCCGGGATCCTCAGCCTGCGGACAATGCGGATTATGTGGTGATCGAATCCACCTACGGTGACCGGCTTCACGGGGAACGCCCGGATTATCTGGGGCAGCTGACTGCCGTTTTGCAGGATACCTTTGATCGGGGCGGCAATGTGGTAATCCCATCCTTTGCTATCGGCAGAACG
>JAZOSG010000189.1:0-5269 GCA_045657005.1 Faecousia sp. | reverse complement strand
AGCCTGTAGCATAGGGAGGTCAAAGCCGCCACGAACACCGTCGGTGTCGATAGAATTGACTACCACCTCGCCGGCGCCGTTTTCTGTGCAGCGGCGAATCCATTGGATGGCTTCCATACCGGTGTTCTCTCTGCCACCTTTAGCAAAGACCCGGAACACACCGTCCACCCTTTTTACATCTACTGAAAGCACCACACATTGGTCGCCATACCGTTTTGCCGCCTGGTAGACCAAGTCGGGATTCCGGATGGCTCCGGAATTGACACTGACCTTATCCGCGCCGCATTTCAGTACCCTGTCAAAATCCTCTAAGGTATTGATGCCGCCGCCTACAGTCAGTGGGATGAATACTCGACCGGCAGTCTGGCGCAGGATATCCGTAAACAGGCTGCGTCCCTCGCTGGAAGCGGTGATGTCATAGAACACCAGTTCATCCGCACCGGCATTGGAATAAAATTCCGCCAGGGATACCGGGCTGGACACATCACTTAAGCCCCGGAAATTTACGCCCTTGACAACTCTGCCGTCCTTTACATCCAGACAGGGAATAATTCGTTTTGTGATCATTGTGCCACCTCGATCGCCTGCTTCAATTCCACAGCGCCGGTATAATAAGCTTTACCAACGATCGCGCCGTGGATGTGCAGCTTGGAAAGCTTTTCAATATCGCTGATAGAGGATACACCACCGGAGGCGATGATATTCATCCCCAACTCCAGCGACAGTTTTTCGTAAAGAGCTTTGTTTGGTCCCTGCATTGCACCGTCTTTGGAAATATCGGTGCAGATCAGCGTTTTGATGCCGATCTCCTCCATCCGGCGGCAAAAAGCAAAGGCTTCCAGATCGCTCTTCTCTGTCCAGCCCTTTACGGCAACAAAGCCGTCACGGATATCCACACCTATGGCAATTTTATCGCCATAAGCGTCCACCGCCTGTTTCGCAAAATCGGGATCCGTAACTGCCGCTGTGCCAAGGATCACCCGGTCAAGACCGGCATCCAGGTAGCGGCTGACTGTCTCCATGGAACGGATACCGCCACCCACCTGGCAAAACAGCCCTGAGGTCTGCTTGACACGGCAGATAGTATCCAGATTGGGGGTCATACCGGATCTTGCGCCCTCCAGATCTACCATGTGCATGTGGGTCGCGCCCTTTGCCCGAAAATCTGCTGCTACCTTGGCAGGGTCATTGTTGTAAACTGTCATTTGGGCATAGTCGCCTTTGTACAGGCGGACTGCTTTGCCCTCATACAGATCGATCGCAGGATAAATAAGCATTGGTTTACACCTTCATTTCACAGAACGCTCTAAGTATTTCCAGTCCTACCGTGCCGCTTTTTTCCGGGTGGAACTGGCAGCCAAATACATTCCCCTTTTCTACCGCGGCTGTCAAAGGCGCTCCGTATTCTGCTGTAGCAATTGTTGCCTCGGAGCAATTTGCGGCATAATAGGAATGAACGAAATAGACGCAGTCTCCGTCATGGATATTGGAAAATAGCCGGCTTTCCCGGGTAAAATTCAGAGCATTCCAGCCCATGTGGGGAATTTTCAGTCCTTTGGGAATCACCTGAGAAATGGGCCGTATCTGACCGGGTATCAGCCCCAGTCCTTTATGGCAGCCATACTCACAGCTCTCGTCAAACAAAAGCTGCATACCAAGGCAGATGCCAAACAGAGGCTTTCCAGCCTTTGCCTGCTCAAGCACCACTTCCGCAACACCGCTGTCCCACAGTTTTTTTGCTGCTTCCCCAAAAGCGCCTACGCCGGGCAGCACCAGCTTATCGGCACTGCGCAGCACTTCCGGATCGGCTGTGACTGTGATCTGCGCCCCGATGGCGCGGAAGGACTGTTCGATGGAAAACAGGTTTCCTACACCGTAATCAACAATGGCGATCATCACAGCACTCCCTTTGTGGATGGCACTTCATTGGCAAAAGCCACCTCTATGGCAACCGCTTTGCGCAAGCTTCGTGCAACAGATTTGAATGTACCCTCAATAATATGGTGAGAATTGGTGCCTGCCAGCTGGCGGATATGCAGTGTCAAACCGGCGTTGCGGATAAAGCCCAGGAAGAACTCCTCCACAAGCTCCGTATCAAAGGTTCCCACTTTTTCCGTAGGAATTCGCAAATCATAGCCCAGACAAGCTCTTCCGGAAATATCCACAGCGGATAAAATTAGCGATTCATCCATGGCAAGGGTCGTATCGCCGTAGCGGCAGATACCCTTTTTATCTCCCAACGCCTTGGAAAATGCCTGTCCCAAAACGATACCCACATCCTCGACAGTATGGTGATCATCCACATAGGTATCGCCGATGCAACGCAGGGTCAGGTCAAATCTTCCGTGCTTTGCAAACAGGGTCAGCATGTGATCCAGAAAGCCGCAGCCGGTGGAGATATCGCTGACTCCCCTGCCGTCCAGATCCAGCTTTAGGGAAATATCGGTCTCCGCAGTTTTGCGGTCAATGGCAGCAGTTCTCATACTCTCTCCTCCAATATTGCGGAAACGGCCGCAAGCAGCGCTTCCATTTCCTGTATCGTGCCGATGGTGATCCGCACATAGGGCTTTAGCCGAGGGGAATCAAAGTAACGGACAAGGATCCCCTTTTGCTTAAGCTTGGAATAAAGTGTTTCTCCGGGAATTTCCGGATGCCCTGTCAATACAAAGTTTGCACTGGACGGCAAGACCGCAAAGCCAAGCTTCGTCAGTTCACGGGTGGTAAATTCCCGGTTATTGACGATGGCGCGGCAGTTTTCCCGGGTGTAGGCTTCGTCCTCCAATGCGCCAAGGCCTGCTGCCATGGTCATGGAATTGACATTATAGGGATTGATGGAATACTTAGCTGTGCGCAGATCCCGGATCAGTGCTGCATTACCAAACGCCATGCCCAATCTGCCGCCTGCCAATGAACGGGATTTGGAAAAGGTCTGCGTCACCAGCAGATTGTCGTAATCATCGATCAGCTTCACGGCGCTTTCGCCGCCAAAATCAATGTATGCTTCATCGATAACGACCACATTGTCAGGATTGGCTTTCAGAATGCGCTCGATCTGAGACAAGGTCAGCAGCTGTCCGGTGGGGGCGTTGGGATTGGCTATAAACACAGTTTTGTTTACTCCGAGGTAATCTTCAACGCCAATGGTAAAGTCCTCTTTAAGTGGCACCTGAGAGTAAGGGATGCTCAGGAACTGGGCAAAGACCTTGTAAAAGCCATAGGTGATGTCCGGAAAAATCGCCGGTGTCTGTGCGTCACAAAAGGCAAGAAACGCCAAGTATAAAGCTTCATCCGAGCCGTTTCCAAAAAAAATCTGGTCAGGCTGCAGTCCGTACAGCTGCGCCATTTTTTCTCTGATAACCGTACATTCCGGGTCGGAATACAGTTGCAGATTTTTGCACGCCTCGGCAGCGTATTTCCGGGCCTTTGGAGACGGCGGAAAGGGCGATTCATTGGTGTTTAATTTAACATAGCTTCTGTCCCGGGGTTGCTCCCCGGGGACATAAGGCTGCAAAGCACTGTATTTGGTGCTGAAAAAGCGACTCATTCCTCTTCCTCCATACGGATCAGCGCACTGCGGGCATGGGCTGTCAATCCTTCGGTCTTTGCAAACCGCGCCACATCGGCAGCCACCTTTTTAAGCGCACCGGGCGTATAATAGGTATACTGGGATTTCTTCACAAAATCATCTACAGATAGAGGGCTTGAGAACCGTGCTGTACCGCTGGTAGGCAAGGTGTGGTTGGGACCTGCCAGGTAATCTCCCAATGCTTCCGGACAGTACTTGCCCATAAAAATAGAACCGGCGTGACGGATCTGATCCAGATAGTCAAAGGGGTTATCCACACACAGCTCCAAATGCTCAGGTGCTAAGGCATTGGCGATCTCGATGGCAGCACTTAAATTTTGGGCGACAATGATCTTTCCGTTGGCATCAATGGATGCCCGGGCGATCTCCTGGCGCTCTAAGGCAGCCAGCTGCTGTTCGATCTGCGTCTGCACCGCCTGGGCAAGGGACATGGAATCCGTCACCAGAACGGCACTGGCAAGCTTATCGTGCTCTGCCTGGGAAAGAAGATCCGCTGCAACAAAAGCAGGATTTGCGGTGGCGTCGGCAACCACAAGGATCTCACTGGGACCTGCGATCATATCAATGGCGACCTGACCGAAGACCTGGCGCTTGGCTTCTGCCACAAAGGCATTGCCAGGGCCAACGATTTTATCCACTCGGGGAACAGACTCTGTCCCATAGGCAAGGGCTGCCACTGCCTGCGCGCCACCCACTTTAAAGATCCGGTCAACACCGGCGATCTTTGCCGCTGCCAGGATGGCAGGTGCTACAGAGCCGTCCTTCTGCGGCGGTGTGACCATAACGATCTGGCCGCAGCCGGCGATCTTGGCAGGGATGGTATCCATCAGAACTGTGGACGGATACGCCGCCGTGCCGCCGGGAACATAGATACCCACACGGTCCATGGGGATGATCTTCTGCCCCATGACCACGCCGTCGGAATCGTTGATGATAAAGCTGTTGCGCACCTGGCTCTGGTGGAACTTCCGGATATTGGCGGCTGCAGTTTCCAAAATCCGGATAAATTCCGGATCAACGGTCTGCATTGCGCTTTCCAGTTCCTCCTGGCTTACCTCCAGGCTGGTCAGCTTAGCTCTGTCAAAGCGCTCGCAGTATTCGTACAAAGCTGCGTCGCCGTTTTTGACCACATTGGAAATGATCTGGCGCACGATGCCTGCCACATCCGTCTGGGGCGTAACCCGAGCAAAGATCTCATCCATATTGGTTTTTTCGTAGGGTAGGATCCGTATCATATGTAATGCCCCCTTACAGACTGTTGGTGATCGCGCGGATCGCGTCGGTTTTGAATTTATAGCTTGCCTTATTGGCGATCAGACGGGCACTGATAGGCGTGATCTCCTCCAACACCTCAAGACCGTTTTCCTTCAGGGTCTTTCCTGTTTCCACAATATCCACGATCACATCGGACAGCCCAAGGATCGGTGCGATCTCGATAGACCCGTTAAGGTGGATAATATCAATATCCCGACCCTTGGAGGTGTAGTAAGCTTTTGCAATGTTGGGGAATTTAGTCGCTACTTTCAGGGTTTGAGAGACGGTCTTTCCCGGAAAGCCAGCCACCGCCATGCGGCATTTTCCCACATCCAGATCTGCCAGCTCATAGACATCCGGGCGGTACTCCAAAAGAATATCCTTTCCTGCTACGCCCACATCAGCAGCGCCCCGTTCAACATAGACCGC
>JAZOSG010000188.1:0-2155 GCA_045657005.1 Faecousia sp. | reverse complement strand
TCGACTGGGAGTTCAAGATTGAGGAACTGCCTATTGAACCTTCTGATCCGGAACCGCCTAAGACCGGCGATACTTCAAATATCTATGTGTATGCCGGAATGATGCTTTTCAGCCTTTTGGCAATGATTATTTTACTTCTCGCAGGAAAAGAGAAAAAGCAGAGACAATAATAGAATCTCAAAAAACCACCCGATTAACCCAAAATTGCCAGCCGTTAAATGCGGCTGGGAATTTTTGTCTCAAGAAGGGGGACTAATTACAAGGTGTTTTGCTTTTGGCCTTAAAGAATTAAAGGAGGAACAGCAATATGCCATTAAAACAGATGAAAGAAAAACACCAAAAACCCTCTATTCTTCATGCCGTTTCATACCGAATACCGCTGCCGGTAACGGAGGTCGTTGTGTTCCGCAGTGGGGACAGCTATACTGTTTGTCCACGCTGTGACAGGCTCCTAGATAGGGAGTATATGGGATATTGCGACTGCTGTGGGCAACACCTTGCCTGGGAACTGTTAGACTACGCAAAAGTAGTATATGCCCCTCGAAAGAAATCGCATTAACAACCATAAGAGTCTGGATATACTCATAGGCCATAGTCATTGCAGTTTTATGGGTTACATTGATATACAGTGTGGTTATGATCTGCGTCGTTTCCGTCTCAATGATATTTCCTTCTTCATCTACATCTTCGATAATCACAGTTTCCTCGGCTGTTTCAACTCGAGAATTGATCTGGTTCATGGCCCAGAAAATTTCTTCCAGTATTGCTATCTTGGCATTGTCCATAGAAGCAACATCCTGTGGGTTGTTGGGATCTGTATTGACCTTAACTGCGTAGACAGCCAGAACTTCTGGCCATACTGTCCGTGAACCGGAAGATTCCAGTTTATCGTGAACGGTCATGCTTCGGATCGTAACCAAATTTTCTACACATATGAGTTCAATTTGCTTCGCATCTTTTGCAATGCCCTGCGGTATGTCTTGTCTGCTGTATCCGGGGAAGCAAGTCCGTGTTCTACTGCCAATTTGATGAAAGGAACTTTTCTCCTTGCTTTGCGTTTTGGTTTGCCATCTGCATCAAGATCTGCCCTATCGTAATAGTAGGTAGCATAGCAATCCCGGCAAAAGCCAAGGTGGTCCGCGACGATTGCTCGTTCACGGTAGTTTAATGACTCATAGGCTGACATAACTTTTTCTGCTTTCTCTATGCGCAAATACAGTTCCTCCGTTTGGGAGGTTCCGTCAGATACAACTTCCTCCATGCTCTCTTCACTATCCTCGTCCCCATAGTGCCGGTAGAAATCTGTCATGCTCATATTCAGCAGACCCCCTTGCAGAATCTCTTCCACATTCTTTGGGGAGATTTTTGTTTCTTCAGCGATGGCTGTTATGGTTTCTTCATCATACCGATATTCATGCTCTGCAAACTTGAGCATTACTTTGCGAAGATTTTCGTCCGCATAACTGCTCTGCACCGTATAGCCGGTGCGCATGGTGCGGATGTAGGTGTGCACTGCATTCATGGCATAGAACTTCTTGTAGGTAAGGAACGGAACGCCCAGGGAGATATTGTATCGCCGGAGTGCCTCCATCATACCCATTACGAAAGCCTGCTTGATATCTACAAAGTGGCCATACATGGCATATTCGTTGACAAAGCCTCTTGCTTTGGTGTTCAGTTCCTTCTCGTAGTAGTGCAGGAACCAAGCAAGATACTTCTCGTCCTTTTTGGCAAAGTAAAGATCGAAATAGTCTTGATAGTTTTCATATTTCGGTGGACCCGGGTCCAACCGGTAAATATGAAGATCCTTTTCCCAATCGCTCACGGCATCCACCTCCTTCAAGTGTAATATTGGGTCAAATTAAGTGTTTCCTAGCTTCTTCGTATAGCGCCTGCCGTGTCATATCAATCGGATATTGGGTAGCTGCATACACAGGGTCTTCCTGAGCGTGCAGTTTATGTTCCAGCGCCAGTTCCTTAAGTTTGGCCGCCAAAGCTTCCGTAATAGAATGCCTACTCTTTTCAGACCGTATCGCACCACACCGGCGGTTATAGATATCTACCACCGGGTCAGCCACAGCCAGTTCCTTGCGATTGATGCTGGCGGCATACTGTTTGCAGGAGATTTTCTTGCCTCGGAAGGTATAGGGGGACA
>JAZOSG010000187.1:0-2417 GCA_045657005.1 Faecousia sp. | reverse complement strand
ATTTTCAAAAAATATTATGATTTTAATAGGGATATTTATTGGACAGTTAATTTCTTAGAATGATATGCGAGGAGGTGGGAATATGAACGCAAAACTGTTCTTTAGCGCAGATTATCGGGATGGCCGCGTGCGGATCGGCAGTAAGACTTATTCTGCCGGTTATTACTGCGTACATCTTCTAAATCAATACTACAAAGATGATACCGCTGCGAGAATCAGTGTATTCACAAACCGCAACTGGCAGCTGCAGGAGCAACTAAACGCAGGATATCTGAACGCAAGTGATTTCGCAAAAGCCGGTGATGAGATCTGCAACATTTTCCATGTTCTCCCCTGGCTGAAACCCTTTGATGCACTGGACATAAAAACGGAGCGAAACAGAGTAGCGAACCTATTCACAAGTGAAAACGCAGACATGCTTATATCTTACTTCCGGCGCAGAGCGACTGTAGGGAATATGGATGAAGGACAAATGCTGCTGCGCCTACTGCCACCGGAATACGACAAGGTTTTCTTTGAACAGGCAGAAAGTGTACTCACCGAAGTGCGCAAAACCTTGCACTTCTATGATCGTATTGGCGCGGATATCCGGAAGGCTTTTACCCAGTTGGTACGCTTTGTAGAGTGCGCTAACGATGCAGAGCGGCTGGATGAATCACATCTGCTTCCCATAGCCATGGAGATCTTTGGGGAACTTCCACTGCCGGTTACCACCGAATATGTTCCCTACAAAAAGAATGCTAAGAGCAAATCTGAGGTCGTGGCAAGGCGGCTGTTCTTTGACAGCTACTACAGTTTTATTATCACAGATTTCTTTGAGGGTTTGCATTACGGTCATTACCCAAGGCAGTGTGAGATCTGTGGAACCTATTTTCTTATGACCTCTGCACGGCGGCAGCGGTACTGCACCGGTATGTCCCCCTATACTTTTAGGGGCAAGCAAATTTCATGCAAACAGTATGCAGCAAGTATTAACCGCAAAGAGCTTGCCGCAGCTGATCCAATAGTAGATATCTATAACCGCCGGTGTGGTGCCATACGGTCTGAAAAGAGCAGAGGTAGTATTACTGAAGAGATTGCAGCCAAGGCAAAGGAACTGGCGCTGGAACACAAACTCCACGCCCAGGAAGATCCACAGTATGCGAACACCCAGTATCCGCTGGATATGGCACAAAAAGCACTATACGAAGAGGCAAGAAGGCACTTGCCCTAACTCAACAATACCCAAGAAGGAGGTGGAGTCAATGAACGATTGGGAAAAAGACCTTAAGATATACCGGTTGGAGCAGGCTCCACCGAAGTACGAAAACTACCAAGAGTATTTTGAACGGTACTTTGCGGAAAAGGATGAAAAGTACATTTCTTGGTTTCTGCACTATTATGAGAATGAACTTAACACCAAGGCAAGAGGCTTCGTCAACGAATATGCTATGCATGGTCACTTTGTTGATCTGAAGCAGGCTTTTGTGATGGGTATGATGGAAGCGCTCCAACGATACGATATCTCCCTGGGTGTTCCGTTCCTTAACTACAAGAAGTTCTATGCCATGAACGCAGTACACACCTACATCCGCACCATGCGCACCGGATACACGGTGCAGAGCAGTTATGCTGACGAAAACCTGCGTAAGGTGATGCGCAAATTCGCGGAGCATGAATATCGTTATGATGAAGACACCATTGCGGCCATTGCGGAAGAAACCCAAATTTCCCCAAAGAATGTGGAAGAGATCCTGATGGGCGGTCTTCTGAATATGAACATGACGGACTTCTATCGGCACTATGGAGATGAGGACAGTGAAGAGAGTATGGAGGAAGTTGCCGCCGATGGTACATCTCAAACGGAAGAACTGTACTTGCGCATGGAGAAAGCAGAGAAAGTTATGTCAACCTTTGAGTCGCTAAATTATCGGGAACGGGCAATCGTTGCGGAACATCTTGGCTTCTGCCGGGAATGCTATGCTACCCAATATCACGATAAAAACGATCTTGATTCGGACGGTAAGCCTAAACGCAAACCGAGAAGAAAAGTACCTTTCATTGAGCTGGCTGTGGAACACGGTCTAGCTTCACCGGATACGGCAGATAGGACATATCGCAGAGCGTTGGAAAAGATGCGCAAAGCGCTCAGCAAATAACGCATAAACAAAAGAGAGGTTTCACACACATTTTGGTGCGAAACCTCTTTTCTGTTATTCCACTAAGCCATATTTGACTTTGATGCGGTCTAGTTTTTCCAGCATAGGCTCAGCGGCGATGAGAATGAAGATCACCGTTGCTGCTGCGTGGATCAGATCCATGGGAAGGCCCGATATATAGTAAGCTTTCAGCATTTCCCAGTTGATGGTTTGGGAATTGTACATCAGTGCTGCGGCGGGGTTCATAATGCCGCCGTAGATGATCACGGCCGCAAATGC
>JAZOSG010000186.1:0-3833 GCA_045657005.1 Faecousia sp. | reverse complement strand
GCAATTGCGTTACCGGGCACAGTCAGGAGCAGTAACGACAAGCGAAGGTTGTCGTGCGAGTTTGTCAGCGGACACTGTCCGCTAAACTGGAATTTGAAGGCGAATTGTTATTATAATGGAAGTACGAAGGAGAATGAAATGATCACAGTTAGTAATTTAGGTATGCAATTTGGCGGTCAGTGGCTGTTTCAGCATGTAGACCTGCAGTTTTTGCCCGCCAACTGCTATGGCATCATCGGTGCCAACGGCGCAGGCAAGTCCACCTTCCTGCGGATTCTCACCGGTGAGCTGGAATCCACCAGCGGTGATATCCATGTGGACCCGGAGAAGCGTGTTTCCGTTCTGAAGCAGAACCAGAACGCCTACGATGAATACACCATCATGGACACCGTCATCATGGGCAACCAGCATCTTTACGATGTGATGAAGGAAAAGGATGCCATCTACGAAAAGCCCGATTTTTCCGATGAGGACGGTATCCGCGCCTCGGAGCTGGAAGCGGAATTTGCGGAAATGGGCGGTTGGGAAGCAGAATCCGATGCCTCCCGGCTGCTGCAGGGTCTGGGCATCGGCACAGAGATGCATTATGACATCATGGGCGCAACTGACCCCAGACTGAAGGTGAAGGTGCTGCTTGCCCAGGCGTTGTTTGGAAACCCGGACATCGTCATGCTGGACGAGCCTACCAACAACCTGGACATTGAAGCCATCAACTGGCTGGAAGACTTCCTGCTGGACTTCCCCGGCATGGTCATTGCCGTGTCCCATGACCGTCACTTCCTGAATACTGTATGTACCCACACGGTGGATATCGACTACGGTAAGATCAAAATGTATGTGGGCAACTACGACTTCTGGTATGAATCCAGCCAGATGGTCCAGGCAATGATCCGCAACAAGAACAAGCGCAACCAGGAAAAAATCGAGGAATTACAGCTGTTCATCCAGCGGTTCTCCGCCAATAAGAGTAAGGCAAAGCAGGCAACTGCCCGGCGTAAGCTTTTGGACAAGCTGACGGTCGAGGAAATGCCCTGCTCCACCCGGCGCTATCCCTTTGTGGGCTTTATGCCCGAGCGTGAGCTGGGCAAGGATATCCTGACTGTCAACGATGTGTCCGTTACGGTGGACGGTGTCAAGCTGTTGGATAAGGTCTACTTCTCCGTAGGCAAAAACGATAAGATCGCTTTTGTGGGCGAAAACGAGCTGGCGCAGACGGCGCTGTTCCAGATCCTGATGGGCGAATTAGAGCCAGATGAGGGATCTGTCAAGTGGGGCATCTCCACCATCCGCAGCTACCTGCCCAAGGACAATTCTGAGTATTTTGAAGGCAACACCATGGAGCTGGTGGACTGGCTGCGTCAGTACTCCGTCAAAAAGGACGATGTGTACCTGCGAGGCTTTTTGGGACGGATGCTCTTCAGCAACGAGGATGTGTTCAAGCAGGTCAATGTCCTGTCCGGCGGCGAGAAGGTGCGCTGCATGCTGAGCAAAATGATGCTGAGTGGCGCCAATGTGGTGCTGCTGGATCAGCCCACCAACCATCTGGACATGGAATCCATCCAGGCGGTGAACAAGGGTCTGGAAGCCTTCAATGGCGTGGTTTTGCTTGCCTCCCACGACCACGAAATGCTGACATCCACCTGTAACCGGGTCATCGCCTTCCAGCCCGACGGTACTATCATCGACCGTTACGGCACCTACGACGATTACCTGGAATGGATGAAAAATAATCAACAATAAATAAGAGGCATCCCAAAAGAGGCGTCATCCCTCGGCTTCGCTCGGGATGACAACATTTTAGGAGATAGGATAGTTATGGAAAAGATCTTAGATATTATTTCGGTGAAAATGCAGCAGGCATTCGTCGATGCAGGCTTTGATGCATCCTTTGGCAGAGTGACGGTGTCCAACCGCCCTGACCTGTGCCAGTTTCAGTGTAACGGCGCGCTGTCTGCGGCAAAGCAGTATAAGTGCGCGCCCATCCAGATTGCCAACGCTGTGGCGGAAAAGCTGGACAGGGACGATTTTGCCATGTGTGACGCGGTGATGCCCGGTTTTATCAACCTGAAGCTTTCCGATAAGTTCCTGGCGGCGTATCTGGAACAGATGCGCACCGCCCCGGATTTCGGCGTGGAAAAGGAGGGCACCGGTAAGACCGTAGTAGTAGACTACGGCGGCGCCAATGTGGCAAAGCCTCTGCATATCGGACACCTGCGGCCTGCCATCATCGGTGAGGCGCTGAAGCGGCTGTACAAGTTCATGGGCTACAATACCATCGGCGATATCCACCTGGGTGACTGGGGTCTGCAGATGGGCCTGATCATTGCAGAATTGCAGGAGCGTCAGCCGGAGCTTTGCTATTTTGACCCGGATTACACCGGCGAATATCCCAAGGAATCGCCCTTTACCCTCAGTGAATTGGAGGAGATCTATCCCACCGCATCCTCTAAAAAGACAGACCCTGTCTTTGCGGAAAAAGCCCATGTTGCTACCTATGAGCTGCAGCAGGGCAGGCGTGGCTACCGTGCCATCTGGGATCATATCATGGGGATATCCCTGCCGGATCTGCGCCGGATCTATGACTGCCTGGATGTCCACTTTGAGCAGTGGCTGGGTGAAAGCGATGCCGATCCCTATATCCCTGCCATGGTCGCCGACCTGAAGGACCGGGGCTTGGCGGTGGAAAGCGAGGGCGCGCTGGTGATCCCCGTGGCGGAGGAGACGGATAAGAAGGAAGTGCCGCCCTGTATTCTGGTGAAATCCGACGGCTCTGCCATCTATGCCACCACTGACCTTGCCACCATGGTGCAGCGGATGCAGGACTGGACACCTGACAAGATGCTCTATGTCACCGACAAGCGCCAGGCGCTGCATTTTGAGCAGGTCTTCCGGGCTGCCAAAAAGTCCGGTATCGTCAGGCCGGAAACGCAGCTGGAGCATGTGGGTCACGGCACTATGAACGGTGCGGACGGCAAGCCCTTCAAGACCCGTGACGGCGGTGTGCTGCGTCTGGAGCAGCTGATCGCGGATATGACCGCCTTTGTCCGGAGCAAGGTGGTGGAGAACAAGATCGTAGAGGAAGACCAGGTGGATGCTACCACCGCAAAGATCGCGCTGGCTGCTTTGAAGTACGGCGACCTTTCCAATCAGCCCACCAAGGATTATAACTTTGATCTGGAGCGGTTTGCCGCCTTTGAGGGCAATACCGGCCCGTACATCCTGTACACCATCGTCCGGATCAAGTCGATCCTTTCACGCTACGGCGCATGGGAGAAGCTGCCCATCCAGCCGGCGGCAAATGCCTACGCCGAGGATCTGATGCTGACCATCACAAAGCTTGCGCCCAATCTGGAAAACGCGCTGCGTACCTCTTCTCCCAATGTGGTCTGCGCTTATATCTATGAGCTGGCGGGCGCGGTGAACAAGTTCTACCATGAGACCCGGATCCTCACGGAGGAGGATCAGCAGCTGCAGCAGGGCTATATCGCCCTGATCGCCCTGGCAAAAAATGTGTTGGAGCGTTGCATCAGCCTGCTGGGCTTCTCCGCCCCCGAAAAAATGTAAAACAAATCCCCCCGGCTCACCCCAGCCGGGGGGCGGGTTCTGTATACCCTCAAATTTCAGTTTAGCGAGCTGTCTGTCGACACGCAACCAACCAATTGTCATTCCGAGCCAGTCCGCAGACTGGCGTGGGAATCTATTGTAATAGCTTGCTTTTTTGAGATTGCCACACCAGTGTGCGCACTGGTTCGCAATGACAACAAAGATTTGCAACTACTCGACAAACTGGAATTTGCGGTTCTGACAAAAGCGCAGTCTGCCGGTAAAAGCAG
>JAZOSG010000185.1:0-15771 GCA_045657005.1 Faecousia sp. | reverse complement strand
AGCGCCGCAGTCACGCGCTCCCGGCTGCAGTAGCACTTGTAACCAACCTCGGTGGTCTCCATGAACACTACACCCAGGTCGCCGCACACCTGACCAAGAATATCCTCAGGGGTCATTCCCTGCTCCAGCATGGCAGTCACCGCACCTGCACGCTGAATTCCCTTTTCCACCGCGGTGATGGTTTCCTCTGTTGCGCCGGGCAGCAGCTGGATCAGGTAACCGCCGGCTACCTTCACCTGCATATCCCTGTCCACCAAAACGCCAAGGGCGCAGGCGGTAGGTGTCTGTTCACTTTGGGCGAAATAGGCGGTCACATCGTCGCCGATCTCACCGGATATCAGTTCAATAGATCCTACATAGGGCTCTTTCATTTGCAGGTCCCGGATCACCGTCAGTGTACCTGCTCCCACGGTAGCGCCCACATCCAGCTTGCCCGGGTGCTTTTCCACCAGGGGAACCTTCGGCTCGTAAACATAGCCACGCACATTGCCTGTGGCATCAGACACGCAGACGATGCCGCCAATGGGGCCGTCGCCTTTGATCTGCAAAGTCATAGAGCCGTTTTCCACCTTCTGCATATTGCCCATCATAGACGCAGCCGTCAAAGCTCTGCCGAAGGCAGCTGTGGCATTGGGAGTCGTTCCCTGAAGCTGTGCGCCCCTTCTTACAAGCTCTGTAGAGCGGATCGCCACGACTTTTACCAAACCGTCCATGGTCATACCGCGAACCAAATAATCATTCATTTTACTCTGCCCTTTCTCGCACTAAAATAGATCCGCTGCTCACCAGGCCCCGGTGCCGTGAAGCTGCGGTCTGCGTAAACCTTGATATCTGTAAAGCCCGTGGCTTTCAAAAAACCCTTCAGCTGGGTCTCGGAGTAGGCGTACTCCAGGTGTTCCTCAAAGGAGCGATACCAAGCATCTCCCCTGCGCTGAAACAGATCCATGCCATAGGAGCAGATGTTGGTATTTTCATCGAACGCACCGCGCCAGACGCAATATACATCCTCGTCCTCATCCAAAAATACCTGTCCGTCCATCGCACGCAGCTTTTCCGGCGTATTCACATCAAAGATGAAGCAGCCGCCGGGGTTCAGGCATTTATACACACGCCTGATCGCTTCGGCGCAGTCAGCAGGGTCTGTGATATAGTCCAGGCTGTCCAACGCGCAGACCACCAGGTCGACCCCTCTGGGAAGGCGCAGCTGCTGCAGCCTTTGGCAAACAAACCGGGGTGGTTTTTCAAGCGTCTGAGCTTTCTGCGCGGCGATACAGAGCATTTCCTCGGACATATCCACCGCAGTCACTTCCAGACCGTTGCGCGCCAGCAGCAGCGCAACAGAGCCAGTGCCACAGGCAAGGTCCACTGCGGTCCTTGGGTGCAGCCCTTCCTTTTTCAGGATCTGCCGGTAGAAATCGACTACAGCGCCGTAGTCAACATCATTTGTAAGCCTGTCGTAGCTAATCGCCAGATCGTGATACGCATTCATCATAGTTCCCTCCGCAAAAAAGCATCCCGGACGAACCGTCCGGGATGCCGCAGGATTTCAATTAACGATTGAAGATGCTGAAGATATCGTCGATATCGTCGGCAACCTTTGCGGAGCTGCCGGAAGCAGCGGTATTTTCAGCGACCTCAGCCTTCTGTTCAAAGCCGGTAGCGATAACCGTAACGCGCATCTCATCCTCGAAGTTCTCGTCCCAAGTTGCACCGAAGATAATGTTAGCCTCGGGATTTGCAGCTTCCTGCACGATGCCCGCAGCAGTCTCCACATCATCCAGTGTCAGCTCGGAGGAGCCGGTGACATTGACCAGAACGCCGGTAGCGCCATTAATAGAGGTCTCCAGCAGGGGGCTGGAAACAGCTGCCAGAGCAGCCTGCTCAGCCTTCTCACGGCCAGCAGCAGTGCCAACACCCATGTGTGCGCGGCCTGCATCCTTCATGATAGCGGAAACGTCAGCAAAGTCCAGGTTGATAACAACATTGCCAGCGTCGCCAACCAACTCGGAGATGGAGGTAACAGCCTGCTTCAGAACATCATCAGCAATGCCGAAAGCGTTGGCAAAGGTGATTTTCTGGTCGGTGACATACTTCAGACGGTCATTGGGGATGATGATCAGAGAATCGACCTTATCAGACAGAGCGGCAATGCCCTGCTCAGCCTGACGCATACGGTTGGCACCCTCAAACTTGAAGGGCTTGGTAACAACGCCGACGGTCAGGATGCCTGCCTCGTGAGCCAGGTCAGCCACGATAGGTGCAGCGCCGGTTCCGGTACCGCCGCCCATGCCGGCAGTGATGAAGACCATGTCAGTGCCTTCCAGAATCTTTGCAATGGCAGCTCTGGACTCCTCAGCGGACTTCTGACCCACCTCGGGCTTGGAGCCTGCGCCCATACCGCCGGTGAGCTTCTCACCGATCTGAACCTTGTTCTTGCAGACAGACTTATTCAGATCCTGCTTGTCAGTATTGACGACCACAAATTCAACACCGTCGACACCGGCAGTGATCATACGGTTAATGACATTGTTGCCGGCACCGCCGACACCGATTACTTTGATTTTTACAACGCGATCCTGGAAATCAGACATGTTGTTTCTCCTCCTATGTATGGTTGCATCAATGGGAGAACACCCACTGATGCCAATATTACAATGTTACTGGTATATTCTACAGCCAAAATTGGATTTGGTCAATAGAAATTCTTATTTTTCGTCAAACTTTTTAAAAAAATTCCAATTTTATTTTACGGGAACGGGGTATATCCCACTTCTTCCGGCCATGTAGTAAAGCTCACATCCAAAATTCCGCTCTGGTAATCACCCATTTGGTCGATCACAGACTTCATGCTGCGGATCTTATAGCCCAGCTCCATAGTATCACCCAGGGTCACTTGATAGCGCTCGCCGTACCACAGTTCCAGATCGCCCAGGTCCTCCACATCGATGCTGGCTGCCTCGCCGATCACACCGCTGCCCTCCAAAAACTGCGCAATGGAGACAGCCGTCTGCAGCTGCTCGCTTGCCAGCACCGTCACAGGGATCGTCTCTCCATCTTCGCCGGTCTGCTGGGGCTGTTCTGCCACTGCCTGCTGCCCGATCTCCGGCTCTGTGATCCGGACACCAAGGATCTTTGTGTGCTGACCGGCATCGGCATCATTGGTCTTTTCCACCAAAGCGCCGTCAGAACGCATCAGCCACCAGGAACCGTCAGTTGCTTCCACCGCGTATACCACATCCAGCTCCACCACTTCAATTTTTACCGTATCAGGCAGTTTTATTCCAATGCGCACCTTATCTATGTAGGGCAGCTTGGATCTGATATTGCTGCTAAGCTTTGGCTCGCTGATAGACAGAAGGTTTTCTCCATCCTGGATACCGGATGCCTGGCGAATATCCCAGGCTGAGTACTTTTCATTGCCGGCTACTGTGACAGTTGCGACTTTGAAAAAGATCGACATACCAAACAGCACCGCCAGAACCACCGCAATCACCGTCGCCAGATACAGCAAAAACCGGTATTTATTAAACGGTGCCGGCTGGGTATAGACCACCTCCGGAGACGGCTGCTTGACAGCAGCATTTGTCCGGGTTCGTGTTCTGCTTGCGGCAGCACGCCGCGCCTGGGGTGAGGCTGTACCTGCCCTGCTGCGCCGCTGAGTCCCTGTGCTGCGAGTTCCGGTTCGGGTCGCCGTGCCGCCGGAAGGTCGCCGCTGTGTGCCTTGGGCAGCTGTTCGCGTCCGGGTCTGTCCGCCGGATGCAGTTGCCGGTCTTCCCCGTCGCTGCGCCGTGCGGTTTGTATCTTTGGTTTCCATATAGAATCTCCTTATTTTTTAGCAAGCTGCGCAATGATATCGCACAGTCTCTCCGCCGAGTCAAGGACACACATCTTTTGCAGTGACTTTGTCATCTGCTCTTTGCGTGCTGTGTCCTGAAGCAGTTCGGTGATCTGCGTCATAAGCGCCTGGGCAGTGCAGTCCTTTTCCAGCATCAGGATCGCTGCTCCCTGGCTTGACAGGGCTCTTGCGTTTTTCTCCTGATGATTATCCGTCACATTGGGCGAAGGGATCAGGATACAGGGCGTTCCAGACGCTGCGATCTCGTTGCAGCTGGAAGCGCCTGCACGGCTGATGATGATATCTGCCGCCGCCATCATAGTGGGCATATTGTAAATATACTCCTGCATGGTGATGCCCTTCTTTTGGGAAAGGTCGACCCCCTGGCTGCGGACATATTCCGGCATCCAGTCACTACCATAGCTGCCGGTGGCATGGATATGCTGGAAAGGATACTCCGCATCCTGTTCCAGCCGGAACAGCTGCGCCATCACTTCATTCATCGCCTTTGCTCCTTGACTGCCAAAGGCAGATACGATCAAAGGCCGGGAATCCAAGCCTAGTTCCCGTCGGGCATCCTCCCGTTTGGTAAAGATAAATTCCCTGCGCACAGGCATACCGACGGTTTCCACCTTCTCCGGATGCCGATAATACTTGGCACTCTCAGGAAAACATGTCAGCACCCGATCTGCCCGGTCAGCGATCATCCGGGTAGTCAGGCCCGGCATTGCGTTTGCTTCGTGGACACAGGTAGGAACTTTCAACAAGCTTGCTGCCAGCAATGCAGGAAAGCTGGCATAGCCGCCGGTACCCACCACCACATCCGCTTCAAATTCACGGATGACCTTCTTGCAGCTGCTTACTGCCTGAAAGACATAACCGACGGCACGCAGGTTATGCTTCAATGCCGCAAGATTTTTCCCTCTGGACATTCCGGATGCAGGGATGGTATGCAGCCGGTAGCCTGCCTGGGGCACCAGCTTTTCCTCCATCCGGTCTTTTGCGCCGATGAACAGGATGTTACTGTCCGGATGGCGCTCCTTCCAGATATTTGCCACTGCGATGGCAGGGTTGATATGGCCGCCGGTGCCGCCGCAGGTAAAAATCACATTCATTGAATATCCTCCTGTCGTGTTACCTGATTTCTGTAACGGGAAACACTCAGTACGATCCCCATTTCACCGAGATTTACAGCAAGTGCCGTTCCTCCGTAAGAGAAAAAGGGCAATGCGATCCCGGTAGAGGGTAAAAGATTCGTGACGACCCCCAGATTCAAAACCGTTTGTACGGCGATCAGAGTAATCAGTCCGGATGCTAAAACTGTGGAAAACCGATCCGGGGCACGCAGCGCGATCCAGTAGCCCCGCAGGATCAACGCTGCAAACAGCACGATGATCAGCAACGCGCCAACCAGTCCCAGTTCTTCACAGATGATGGCAAAAATATAGTCATTATACTGAAACGGCAGGTACAGATATTTCTGCCTGCTTTTTCCAAAGCCCATACCAAACAGCCCGCCGGAGCCGATGGCATATAGCGACTGCAGGATCTGATAACCGGTATCCCCGGGATCCTGCTCCGGGTGGAGCCATGCGGTGACCCGGTCACCGGCGTAGCCCATAAAGCTGATATAGATCACCACGAACACCACCGCAGCCCCGGCACCTGCCAAAAGCCATTTGGGGTTCGTTCCGGCAACGAACATCATCACCACCGCCACCATGCCCATAAGCATGATCGCCGACAGGTGTTTCTCCAGCGCAAGAGGGACCAGGATCCCCAGCAAAGCACCTCCAAAGCCCAGAACACCGTAGCGGAATTCCCGGGCAGATGTCCCAAAGCCCTTTGTTAATCGGGCGAACAGGACGATCAGGGTAAATTTCGCGATCTCTGATGGCTGAAACTGCAGTCCGGCAATATTGATCCACCGCCGCGCGCCGTTGACGGATTCGCCAAAAAGCAGCACAGACAGCAAAAGCAATATACTGACACCGTACAGTGGCCACGCAGTCCGCAGCCAGAAATCCGGCGGGATCCGGCTGAGTACCACCATTGCAACGATGCCAATAATCGCGCACACCCCCTGCTTTTGCAGGTAACGGGTGGAAATGGTGTAGCCGGTGTCATATTCACTCTGGGCATAGCTTGCCGACCAAAGCATAGTAAGCCCGACGGCAAGCAGCAGCATCAGCAGGATCAAAAATGGGATATCAATCGTTTCTCCCATCCGGGGATTTCCCGGACGGCGGTTCTCTTTGGCGTGCAGAAGACTCTGCCCAGCCATAAAAAACTCCTTTTAGCCAACCAAACCGGTAACTCCAAACCAGGCAATGACACACATCACCACGGACACACCGGCAAATACCAACACGATCTTTTCTTCCTTCCAGCCGCACATTTCAAAATGGTGATGGATCGGTGCCATTTTGAAAATGCGCTTGCCGTGGGTCAGCTTGAAGTAGGTCACCTGCAAAATTACGGAAAGGGTCTCCACGATGTAAACCAGACCCACAAGGATCAGGATCAGCGGCATGTCCAGCGCAAAGGCAAGGGCACACACTACGCCGCCCAAAAACAAAGAGCCGGTATCGCCCATGAACACTTTGGCAGGATGCCAATTATAGAACAGGTATGCAACCAAGCCGCCTGCCAGGCATGCCGGCAGCAGTGCCAGATCAAACCGTCCCATCGCCACAGCTACAGCCGTAAAGAACACCATGACCGGGATCGTTACAGAGCCGCACAGCCCGTCAACGCCGTCGGTCAGGTTGACCGCATTGACACAGCCCACCATCACAAACATGGCAAAGAAAATGTATACCAGCGGATGAATGGAAAAAGTGACATTGACAAAGGGGATATACAGATCGCAGGTCATGACTCCCTGCTTGTACAGCAAATACAGGTACAGCGCCGATACCGCCAGCTGCAGCATTGCCTTCTGCGCAGAAGTCAGTCCCAGATTGCGCTTGAATTTCAGCTTGAAAAAGTCATCCAAAAATCCCACAAGTCCAAAGCACAACGAAAGCGCCAAAACATAAAAAACAGTATAGTCCTTCATGGCAAACAAATTCGCCGCAAGGCAGATCACCGCCGCCAGGATAAACATCAGACCGCCCATCATAGGCGTTCCTGCTTTATAGTTATGCCAAGTCGGCCCTACCTCACGGATGGACTGACCAGCCTTCAGCGCCCGAAGTACAGGCAACAAAAGCCAGCCGAGAGCGCCGGACAAAACCGCTCCCACCGCCGCTGTTACTAAAATTTTCGTCATGGTCTTTCCTCCGGTTTATTTATCTTCGTGCAGAAACGCTTCCAAAATTGTTTCCATATGCATGCCTCTGCTGCCTTTGAACAGCAGCACATCTCCGGGCTTTGCCAGCTGCTTCAGTGCCGACACCAGCTTTTGACGATCCTCAAAGGCGCTGACCCGAGTATCCGGCATGCCGCCTGTGATCGCGCCGCTGACAACACGGCTGCTGTTGGGACCGTAGGCAAACAGCACATCCGCCTTTTCTGCCGCAAGTCTGCCGACCTTATAGTGCTCCGCTTGGGCGCAAACGCCAAGCTCCAGCATTTCTCCCAATACCGCGACCCGTCTGCCCTGTCTGTTGCCCAGCACCGCCAGTGCCGCCGCCATAGACTCAGGCCCTGCATTGTAGCAGTCACGGATGATGGTATACGCCCCTGCCTGGAAGATCTTCTGACGGTCCTCCATATTTTGGAACTCCCCGAGGCTTTTCCGGATACCCTCTGCGCTTACACCAAAGTGCATACCCACTGCCACAGCCGCAAGGGCATCGGATACATAATGCTGTCCCTCCAGCGGCAATTCCAGAGAAAAGGTATTCTCCCGGAAAGATACATCAAAGCGCAGCTTTTCGTCGGCTTCGTCCAGATTGCTTCCTAAAACAGCACACTCGGTATTCCGGGCGCCAAAGTAGGTGACATTCGGCAGACTCTTATGCAAGTTCCACAGCAACGGATCGTCGCCGTTGAGGATGACCTTTCCCTTGGCATCCATGCCTTCCAGGATCTCAAGCTTTGCCTGAAGGATCCCCTCCATGGAGCCCAAGTGCTCAATATGCATCGTGCCGATGTTGACGATCACCGCCACATCCGGTCTTGCAATAGCGCTCAGATAACCGATCTCGCCGAAATGATTCATGCCCATTTCCAGTACCGCGATCTGGGTATCCTCGGGCATGGCAAGGATCGCCATAGGCATTCCGATATCATTATTATGGTTCACCGGGGTCTTGCTGACCCGGTATGTACTGCCAAGGACGGATGCAACCATTTCCTTGGTAGTGCTTTTGCCCACAGAGCCGGTGATGCCCACTACTTTCATACCAAGGCGCTGCCGCTCATGCCGGGCAATATCCCCCAGAGCAAGCCGGGTATCCGGCACGACGATGGCAGGATAATCCCCCCGGCAATGGGTGCACAGCACCGCTGATGCGCCCTTTTCCAATGCAGCAGGAATAAAATCATGCCCATCTCTTGCTCCCTGTAGCGCTACGAACAGCTCTCCGGGCGCAAGCTTCCGGGTATCGTTATTGGCACCCAGAAAGGTGACATCTTTATATTTGGGATCTATCTGACCGCCGCACCATTGGGCGGCCTGCTGCAATGTGATCGCTCCCATGTTATTCCCTCGTTTCCTCCAGATAGGCGGCAACCACTTCCCGTTCGTCCAGGTGGTGCTTTACGCCGTGGATCTCCTGATATGTTTCATGGCCCTTACCAGCCAATACAATTATATCATGCTTTTGCCCAATGTCCATAGCATGTCTGATGGCATTTGGACGATTTTCAATCACTTCATAGTTATTTTTGCTTTCATCCACCCCTTTTAGGATGTCCCGGATGATCGCCATAGGCTCCTCTGTCCGGGGATTATCGGAGGTGATGATAGCATGGTCAGCAATTTCTACGCCGATTTTTCCCATTATGGGCCGTTTGATGGGATCCCGGTCTCCGCCACAGCCGAACACCGCGATCAGCCGTCCCTTACAGAAGCCCCGGACAGAAGAAAGAACATTTTCCAGTCCGTCAGGGGTATGGGCATAGTCAATGAGTACTGTGTAGGGCTTTCCGGGGGTGGGAACCACCTCTACTCTGCCCTTGACGCCCCGGGCATTTTTCAGCGCCTGGGCGGCATCCTGTAAGCAGATTCCCAGCTGCAGCGCGCAGCCCAACACGGTAAGGGCGTTGTAGACTGTAAACTTCCCCGGAATCGGAAGGCTTACCCTTGCCTGCTGGCTGCCCGAGACTGCTGTAAAGCTGATGCCATCGCTAAGTAATTCCAGATCCTTTGCATACAGGTCTGCCGTGCATTTTGCAGAAGTCGTCAGCACTGGCTTGTCGGTTTTTGCACACATGCGGTCAAACCAGGCATCATCCCGGTTGGCAACGCATTTTTCGCTGCGTGCAAACAACTCCGCCTTGGCATCACAGTAGGCCTCCATAGTCTTGTGGAAATCCAGATGATCCTCCGTCAGATTGGTAAATGCCGCCACATCAAAATGAATACCACCCACCCGTTCCAGCTCGATGGCATGGGAAGACACCTCCATGATCACATGGCTGCAGCCGGCATCCCGCATTTTGGCAAACAGCGCCTGCAGATCCAGGCTTTCCGGTGTGGTACGCTCGGCAGGAACAGATTCCTCGCCAATCATATTTTCCATGGTGCCGATCAGTCCTACTTTAGCACCTTTTGTCTGCTCCAATACATGCTTTAAAAGCAAGGTGGATGAAGTTTTGCCGTTGGTTCCGGTAACACCCACCATGGTCATGGCTTTGGCAGGATGCCCATAGAAATTCGCGCCCAAAAGTGCCAGCGCAAGCCGGTCGGATCTTACCAAGATATAAGGAATATCCGTCTCAGGCTCTACGGCTGTGACCACCGCTACAGCACCCTTTTCCAGTGCCATAGGGATATATTTATTTCCATCAGTGACAAAGCCGGTGACCGCCACAAAAAGGCTTCCCGGGGTGACCTTTCGGGAATCATAGGCGATATCAGTGATCTGCATTTGCAGATCCGCATTTGTTTTGATGACCTCAATACCCTGCAATAAATCTGTAAGTTTCATAGTACACCTCAATCAGTTACTTTCGTATCCACAAATGTCAGTTCCACTGTGGAGCCGACTGTCATTTGTGTATTGGGGGCGACAGACTGTACTGCCACCGTTACATTGGAAGTAATTTCTGTATTTCCTTTTACAAGGATGTAAAGCCCCAGTGTTCCGGCTGCATCACTTGCCTGCTGCCGGGTCATTCCGATAAAGTCAGGAACGGTAACCGTTTCCTGCTCCGTCTCTTCACCCAGGTATAGGATCACCTGGCTGTCGCCGGGCACTGACTGTCCTGCAGCCGGAAGCTGACCTGTAATTACTTCAGCAGATCCCCGAAGGACACAGGTCAGTCTCTGCTCCTTCAAAAGCTTTTGCGCTTCATCGGCGGTCAGTCCCGTCATATCCGGAAGTACCACCGTTCTGCCGGCGGCATCCTCGTCCGTATAATTATGCTTGACACCCAGATACGGAAGGATATCTGCCATCACCGCTCCGACGGTAGGCGCAGCCATAACACCGCCGGAAATGTAAATGCCGGTCTGCCGGGAGGGTGTGTCCAGCGCCACCAATACAATATACTCCGGATCGTCCATTGGCGCAATACCCACAAATGATACGATTTTATCCAGAACGCGCTGGCCATTCTCGTCAAAAATATCAATTTTTTCGCTGGTTCCGGTCTTTCCACCGATGGAAAATCCCGCAACATTGGCATTTTTGGCAGTTCCTTCCGTTACAACGGACTCGATCAGGCTGCACATGGTTTTGGAGGTCTCCGGGCTGATGACCTGCCGCAGAACAGTCGGCTCCTGCTTCAAAACCGTATTGCCCTCGGCATCTACCACCTCGGATACGATATAAGGCTCCAGCAAGTTGCCCCCGTTTACCACCGCGCTGATACCACGCACCAGCTGCAAGGGGGTTATTTTGAAGGTCTGTCCAAAAGAACCGGAGGTCAGGGACGCTGTGCCCCATTTATTCGTGTCGGTAACAAGGGCTTTGTCAAAGAATACGCCCTTACTCTCCCCTGCCAGATCGATGCCGGTCTTTTCCAGAACACCACAGCGCTGCATATAGTCATAAAACCTCTCACCGCCCAGCTTCAGTGCAATGTGGGCAAAGGCGATATTGCAGGAATTTTGCAGTGCCTGGGGCGTGTGCTCAGAGCCATGTCCGGTGGAGCGCCAGCAGTGAAGCCTCTGGGAGCGTCCGGGGATCTGCTCCGAACCGGAACAGTGAAATCCGGTTTCCAGATCGATCGCGCCGCAGTCCAGGGCTGCCGCCATGGTCAGCACCTTGACGGTAGAACCCGGCTCATAGCCGTCGGAAATGCAGCGGTTGCGCCACTGCTTCAGCCGCGCAGCTGTCAGCGCCTCCTGATAGGCCTTCTTTCCGTCAGTATACGCCTGACTGGTTTCCGGGTTCATCAGATATTGCAGTCGCATCTGCTCCAACGCATACGCTGTTTTCTGGTCGGCGATCCGGGTATAGTCATTGGGATCGTAATTTCCCAAGGTCGCCATTGCCAGGATCTCACCTGTGTTTACATTCATGACCATGCCGAAGGCGCCATTTTGCACATCATACCGGGCAATGGCTGCCTCCATCTGCTTTTCTAAGCACGCCTGCACCGTGGCATCCAGTGTCAAGATTACGCTGCAGCCCTGCTGGGAGGTCACATACTTTTCATAGGAAAAGGGCATATCCATCTCATTGTTGCCCTTGGTGGTGATCACCTTGCCGGTTTCTCCTGCAAGGTAGCTGTTATACGCCGCCTCGATCCCCTCAGAGCCGGTATTGGAGGCATTGGTAAAGCCAATGACCTGGGCTGCCAGCGTGCCGTAAGGGTAATACCGCTTTGTATTTGGCTCCAGATGGATCCCGGAAATATCGTTTTCATTGATATACGCCCGGATCTGGGAGGCGGTCTGTTCATCCACCCGTGCCGCGATCTGCTTATAGCGCTTTGTCAGGTCCTTGCCCTGTTCTGTGATCCAGTCAGGCTCCAGCTCCAAAAGCGCGCCAAGCTTTTCTCCGATGGCTGCAAGATTTGCCTTGGATTGCTTCAGCTCATGGGGATCCAGGTAGATATTTTCCACGCTCTGGGATGTGGCAAGAATATTCATATTCCTGTCATAGATCTCGCCCCGGTTGGCAGTAACAAGCGTAGTACGGGTCTGATTCCGCAGCGCAAGATCCGCATAGTAATCAAATTTTGTTACCATCAGGTCATACAGTCGAAACGCCACCGGCACAAACGCCAGAACCCCCAGCACCATTGCTGTTCCCAGGATCCGGATGTGCTGTCCGGTATCTGCCCGAATTCGGTGGTATTCTTTTTTGCGCTGCTGCCGCATCATTGGATCCCGACCTTTCAAATAGTCCTTTAGCCTTTCAATGGGCAGCAAGGGAACCCCTCGCCGCCCATTGCAGCTGCTATTTTAGTCTATTGGTCGGGATGACCTTTATGCAAACAAGCCTGTTAAGAATATGTAGAATCGTTCCCAGGCATCCGGCTCTTCCTCAACGATGAGCTCCGGAACGGACACCGTCACATGCCTCACCTGCTCCTTGGGAACCAAGCCTAAAGCCAGGGCTGTCTTTTCGATCTGATCCAGGTCATAGCCCTCGGAGAAAGTGGCCTGCAGCGATGCGTTCTCTTCCTGCAGCGTGCTTACATAGGCTGCCATGGTCTGCATTTCCTGCCGGGCTGTTTTCAGCTGCATAACACCTACAGCCATCAGCGTCAGCATGATCACTGCCATTGCAATGCCTGCGATCGCCACAGGGTCAATATACAAAAGAAGCTTCTTTTGCTTTTTTACTTTGGGAAGTTTTATGGTTTTTAACGGGGCGACAGGCGCCACCTTGCGTGCGGCACTGCCATCGGTATAAAAACGAATATACTGTACATCAGGCTTGCGTGCCATATCTTGCGCTTCCCTTCTTTATAATTTTTCACATACCCGAAGCTTTGCGCTCCGGGACCGGGGATTGGCATCCAGCTCTTCCTGCCCTGCCACGATGGGCTTTCGGCTGATCAGCCTGACCTGCGGTTTTTTGCCGCAGACGCAGACCGGAAAGCTTGAGGGGCAGGTGCAGCCCTTGGAAACTGCCGTCATTGCCGTCTTTACGATCCTGTCTTCCAAAGAGTGGAAGGTGATCACCGCCAGCCGTCCGCCGGGATTCAAAAGTGGGATAGCATCCTCCATCACCTTTTCCACAGAACCAAGCTCGTCGTTGACCGCAATGCGGATCGCCTGAAAGCTACGCTTTGCCGGGTGCTGCTTTTCCCGCAGCGCCGCCGGAGGCATTGCCGAACGGATAATATCTACCAATTCCAGAGTAGTTTCAATATTTTTTTCTTCTCTGCGGCGGCAGATGGCTGCCGCGATCTGGGGAGCATACCGCTCCTCACCATAGGCGTACAGGATCCGGCGCAGCTCCTCCTGAGACCAGGTGTTGACCACCACCCCTGCATCCAGAGTATCCTGGGAATTCATGCGCATATCCAGCGGCGCATCCACCATATAGGAAAAGCCCCTGTCACCGTCGTCCAGTTGGGGCGAAGAAACGCCCAGATCCAGCAGCACTCCGTCTACACCGGAAATGCCAAGCTCTTTCAGTACCCGGGCGATCTCACAGAAATTGGCATGCACCAATGTTACATTATCTTTATACGGCTCCAACCGCTCCCCAGCCGCCTTTAAGGCAATGGGATCCCGGTCAATGCCGATCAGCCTTCCGGAGGTCAACCTGGCAGCGATCCGGCTGGAATGGCCCGCGCCGCCCAGGGTGCCGTCCACATAAATGCCCTCAGGCTTGATATCCAGCCCTTCCAGACATTCTTCCAGAAGTACGGATATATGATGAAATTCTTTCATAGACCGATCGCCTCCAAAGAAGCCAGCAGCTTTTCGGGGGTAAGGTTCTCGCTTTCAAAGGCAGCAAATTCGTCTGCCGCCCAGATCTCCGCCTGGCCAGCACGGCCAACGATCATGACATCTTTGCCGATACCGGCATAGTCAAGTAAAAATTGGGTCAGAGAAAAACGGAACTGCTTATCGGGGGTGCACTGGTTGGCATTCATGAAGATCAGGCTGGTTGCCGCACTGCGCTGGGAAATAGGCAGTGCGTTGTAATTCTGCCCTAGTGTGTCCCAATCCTTGGCGGTATACACAGTCAGGCAGCGGCGACCGCAGTTAACACCCAGGGTGACAAAAAAGTCCTCCCCCAGCTCCGCACGAAGCTTCGCAGGGACAAACAGACGGTTCTTATCATCCAATTTGGCAGGGTATTTACCGATCACAGCGCTCACCTCACTCCATTTTGCTCCACTTTGCTACCCTTTTGCTCCATTTACAGACAGTATAACCTATGGTTTTTCAAAAATCAATATTTTTTATCACTTTTTTCTGAAAAAATTCAAGAAAAAACCGGAAATTTCGTATTTTAGAACAACTGTTCTAGTAAAATGCGTTTTATCCGTGAAAAATCAAAGTGCCATCCTCCCACTGGGCTTTCACTTTGACGGGCTTCTTGGCACATTTCAGTAAAAATACTGACAGCGGTGCTTCCACCTGCTCCCGGACGATCCGGCGCAGCTGTCTTGCGCCGTCCTTCTTTCCGGCAGTACTGCCAAGATTTTGCGCAAGGGTATCCGGTAGCAGCAATTGGATGCCGTTGGCTGCTGTGCGCCGCTGAAGCTGGTCGAGATATTTTTGCGCGATTTCCTCCATAGCGCGCGGCTCCAGCGGTTTAAAATGGACGATCTTATCCAATCTGCCCAGAAACTCCGGCGTGAACCGCTGGCGCAGCAGGCTATCCGTTTCCCCTGCCCTGCCGCCGGGATTAAAGCCCAGACCGTCGCCTTTCAGCTCGCCGCCTATATTCGAGGTCATGACCACGATGGCGTTTTTGAAACTGACCGTCTTGCCTGTGGAATCTGTCAGCACGCCCTCTTCCATGATCTGCAGCAAGATCCCTGCCACATCCGGGTGTGCCTTTTCCAGCTCATCCAACAGCACCAGGCAGTAGGGTCTGCGCCGCACCGCCTCGGTCAGCTTACCCCCCTCCTCATAACCCACATAGCCGGGAGGCGCACCGATCAGCCGGGACACAGACTGCTTTTCCATATACTCAGTCATATCCAGACGGATCATGGCATCCCGGCTTCCGTAAAGCTCCTGTGCTATGGCGCGGCACAGCTCGGTTTTGCCTACACCGGTAGGGCCGGTAAACAGCAGGCATGCCACCGGGCGGTTTTCGTCCCGAATCCCAGACAGTCCCTGCCGCAAGATCCCGGAAACCTCCTGCACCGCTTTCTCCTGCCCGATCACATGCTGCTGCAGCAGCTCTTCCAATGCCAGCAGCCGTTCCCGTTCACTGGCAGAAAGCCGCCCTACCGGGATCCGTGTTCTGGCACTGACCGCCCACGCCACATCCGCCCCGGTCACCGATCTGCTACGGCGCATCTCCATAGGCTTTACCGCCATACGCTGCATCTTATCGCGCAATAGCGCAGCCTTTTCAAAGCGCCCTTCCCGAACTGCCTCCTGCAACTCCGTCTCCAGCTCCTGGCGCAGTCCGCTTTTGCCCGTGTGCAGCTCCTCCATCCGGGCATGTGCCGCGCCTTCATCCAGAAGGTCGATAGCTTTGTCCGGCAGGTACAGATCCGGCAGATACCGCACAGAAAGGCGGATCGCCTCTTTCATTGCTTCATCCGTAATCCGCAGGCGGTGGTGGCGTTCCAGACCCGGCTTTAACCCCCGGAGGATCGCCATAGTTGCCTCCTGATCCGGTTCTTCTACAGTCACCGGACGGAATCGCCGTTCCAGTGCCGGATCTTTT
>JAZOSG010000184.1:0-2559 GCA_045657005.1 Faecousia sp. | reverse complement strand
GCAAGGATACCCCGGAGCAGACGGAAACCACCCCTGCACACAGCGAGGGTACAGATGCCACGACCCAGCAAAACCAGACCCCGGATGCACCTGTAGATCCGGATGTCCAGCAGCCCCTGCCCAAGGGAAACAGCACCTGGTGGATCTGGATCATTGTCGCAGCTGCCGTTGCCGGCGCTGCAGCGACCGTTATCCTTCTGATCAAAAAGAAAAAAGCATAACAAAAGAGGTTGCCCACCGGGCAACCTCTTTTCTTTTCTCTATCTTACTTTCCGCCGTTGACCAGAATACACTGACCGTTGACATAGGAGGCGCGCTCACTTGCCAGGAAGGCGATGACCTCGCCCATCTCATTGGGCTGTGCCAGACGGTTCATGGGGTTGGCCTTGCACATGGCTTCCTTCACATGGTCAGGCACAGCGTTGAACATCTCCGTCTCCGTGGCGCTGGGCGCTACGCAGTTGACGGTAATGCCCTTGCGTGCGGCTTCCTTTGCCAGGGTGTTGGAAAAGCCCACGACGGCTGCCTTGGTGGCGGTATAGTTGCACTGACCGGGGTTGCCCCGGGCGGCGTTGGAGCTCATGTTGATGATACGGCCATAGCCGTTGTCGCGCATCTGCTGATAAACACCGTGGGTCCAGTAGAAAACGCTGTTCAGGTTGGTGTTGACCACCTGCAGCCACTGTTCCTTGGTCATCTTGTGGAAGATGGCATCACGGGTGATAGCGGCGTTGTTGACCAGAATATCAATGCGGCCGAACTTCTCCATGATCTGAGCGATGGCAGCATCCACCTGATCGGCGTCGGAAACATCACACTTGACGGGGAAGGCAACGGGGCCCAGTTCCTCGGCAGTCTTGCAGGCAGCCTCGTAATTGTAGTCCACGATGGCGATGCCGGCGATGTTCTCCCGGACGAAAATTTGTGCGGCAGCCTTGCCGATGCCGCCGGCAGAGCCGGTAATGACCGCGAATTTGTTGCTAAGCATATGTAGTATCTCCTATCTTCAAAGCTTCAGGGCGCGTGTCCTGTTATCCTAATTATAGGATTATTTTTCCGGATGTCAAGCTATGGGCCGGGAGAAATTCGCGCGAATGCTTTACGGATCCTTCCGGGTGTGCTATAATGCAAGAAAACCTCAGGGGGGAACTTTATGCAGCTGGGCATTTCTGATTTTTATTACGATACGGACTCGGTTATACCGGTAGCTGTCCGCTACCGCAGGTTTCAAGAGGCAGGCTTTTCCTGTATCGACTTCAACACAGCCAGAACGGACACCCCATTTTACACCGCTGCGCCAAGAGATCTGGAAAAATTGATGGGCGGTATCCGGACGCAGATCGAGGATCTGGGACTTCGTGTGCATCAGGTGCATGGACCCTGGTGCTGGCCTCCTGTGAAGGATACTACTCCGGAGGGCAGAGTTGTCCGCGCCGGAGAGATGAAACGCTCCATCCTGACGGCGGCTCTGCTGGGAAGCAAGAATTGGGTGGTACATCCCATCATGCCCTACGGCATCCGGGACATTCCTGAGGGAAATGCCGAAAAGACATGGCAGGTAAACGCAGAATTTATGTCGGAGCTGTTAGCGTATGCAAAGACACTGGATGTGACCATATGTCTTGAGAATATGCCTATGCGCAATTTCTCCATAGGAAGACCTGAGAAAATTCTGGAGTTTGTTCGGGAAATGGGCGATCCGAATTTTAAGATCTGTCTGGATACGGGACATGTGTCATATTTCCCGGATTTGAAAGTGGATGAGCAGGTGCGGCTTCTCGGTGACCAGATCCGCGTCCTGCATGTCCATGACAACAGCGGCGAAAAGGACGAGCACCGTTACCCCGGCAAGGGCGTGATCGATTGGAAGAGCTTCGCCTGTGCGCTGAAGGATGTCGGATTTGACGGCGTTTTCTCCTTGGAGACTGCCCCGGCAGACGAACTGCCCGAACCGGAGTTCGTAAAGGAACTGGATGTCCTTTCCGGCATCGCAAGAGAAATCGTCTCCCAAATCGAGCAGTGATTATTATAGCAGCAGAATAAGAGGGGATAGGGATGCGCCCAAAAAATTGAATAGAAATCGTAGGGGACGGGTCTTTATCCCAATTGATCAGGAAAATCATAGAATGAACAGAAAAACAGACCGCATCCTTTTACCACACTGTGAAAAAGGATGCGGTCTGTGCTATATAAGGTGGCTGCCTTCGGCAGCTTATTTCGCTCCCCTGTTGCGGTATCTGGCAGTATCAGTGGCAGAGCTGCTAGCCAGATTTGTTTGCATTTTTGCCCTGTAAGGGGCAAAAATAGAGGTTCGGCTCGGTCCAGCCCTCGCCGGCGGCGCTCGTCCGCGCCGCATTTGATCTTTCAAATCTGTCTATTGCTTAAAACAAAAAGCCCACTCAATTGAGTGGGCTTTTTGTTTTGGAGCTGCTAGCCAGATTTGAACTGGCGACCTCATCCTTACCAAGGATGCGCTCTACCGACTGAGCTATAGCAGCATTTCTTGACAGCTTTGCCATTATACCGCAGGGTCAGCGAAAAGTCAATACTTTTTTCGAA
>JAZOSG010000183.1:0-3646 GCA_045657005.1 Faecousia sp. | reverse complement strand
TTCGCCTTTGGCAAAAATAAAGGTTCGCCGCCATCCAGCTGGCGGCGGGAATGCTCGTCCGCATTGCATATAATCATTCGAATTCCATTGTCTCCCGATATCAAATGAAAACAGGAGACATCCGAAGATATCTCCTGTTTTCATGGGGTGGGTGATGGGATTCGAACCCACGAATACCGGAACCACAATCCGGTGCCTTAGGCCTCTTGGCGACACCCACCATATTTAATTTGCTGAGATTTTGTTTGTATAGATAAATGTACCGCCCAGAGGAGCCAGGGGGGATCGTTTGCATTTCCGCTTTGCGGAAATGAAGGTGTTGCCGCCATCCAGCTGGCGGCAAGCAACGCTCATCCGCGTTGCATTTGATTGTTCGAGTCCCTGGGAGACATATTACTAACTTGACAATGCGATAGTTCTGATTGACACCGGAGGTGTCAATGGCACGCCAGGAGGGACTCGAACCCCCGACCTACTGCTTAGAAGGCAGTTGCTCTATCCAACTGAGCTACTGGCGCATTTCTATGGAGCGGGTGACGGGAATCGGACCCGCGTATCCAGCTTGGAAGGCTGGTGTTCTACCATTGAACTACACCCGCGTAGCCGCAACATCCTGGCTCATTCAGCTAGAAGATTTTAGCATAAGAATTCCTGCCTGTCAAGATGAAAACGCCAGAATTTCGGGTATTTTTTTATAAATCACATCCGCGACTGCGCCAAGCGCACATTCACACACGGTTTCGTACCGGTCAGCCACCACGCCGTCCGCCGGACAAAAGGCATAGTCTGCCCCATCCAGCATGGGAATATCGTTATGGGCATCGCCTACACAGACCAGAAGCTTTCTTCCCATAGACTTTTGCAGCTGCCGGGCAGCGTTGATCTTGGATACACCCTTTGCGTGGACATCGATGATCCGGGGCGCTGCCCGGAAGATCTCCACCTTATCGCCGTACAGGGCGCGGATCTGCGCCTCTGCCTCCTCAAACCTG
Source organism: Faecousia sp. (assembly GCA_045657005.1). Classification (GTDB taxonomy): domain Bacteria; phylum Bacillota; class Clostridia; order Oscillospirales; family Oscillospiraceae; genus Faecousia. The sequence continues at coordinate 2,654 of JAZOSG010000183.1, read as the reverse complement.
CGAATTTCCTCCGGCGTTCCCTCAAACATATCTGCCACTACCGGCTTTCTCGGTTCTCCGAACAGGGCAAATTTCAAAAAGGGTCCCACATCCGCATCAAACACCGCCGGAGCGTGCCGCCACTGCATATTCTCATACAAAGCGACCATTTCCGGCTTTTGCTCCACCAGATAGTGAACCTTTGTGCCCTGGATCTCCAGATTCATGTCCGGGAACAAGCCATGCACCGTCCGGATCGTTTCCCACACATCCAGGTCAATGATCTTCAGCTGGGTCAGCTGACCGTTTTCGTAAGCGGCGCTGCCGTTATACAGTAAAAAGGGCGCATTGTGGGGAATGGTGTCCAGATATTTCCAAAATGTAGCCACGCTTCTTCCTGTATTGACGGTGAACGCGCCGCCGTTTTCCATAAAATATTCGATGGCCTCCAGATTCCGCTGGGGGATGGTGGAATCCGGACCGGTCAATGTCCTGTCAAAATCCACCGTCAAAAGCACATCGCTGAATCTTCCCATTTAAAGCATCCTCTCCAGTTTTTCCAAAACCTGCGTGAAATATTCGGGCAGAGGGGCAAGGACCATCACCGGCCGCTCATCCCGGGGGTGACGGAAGCACAGTGCCCCGGCATGGAGCACCTGACTGCTCTGCCCCAGCTCGGGCTTTTTATGTCCATAGACCGTGTCTCCCAAAATGGGATGCCCGATATACGCCATATGAACACGGATCTGGTGCGTGCGGCCTGTTTCCAGACGGCAGCGCACATGGGTATAGCCCCGGTAGCGCTTGACCACCTCCCAGTGGGTCACAGCACTCCGGCTGTTTCGCTGGGTCACGCACATTTTCTTCCGGTCGGTGGGATGCCGTCCGATGGGGGCATCCACAGTACCGGTATCCTCCTTCAGCCCGCCGCAGACGATACACTCATAGGTGCGCGCCATGGTATGGTCCTTCAGCTGAGAAGCCAGCATCATGTGGGCAAGGTCATTTTTTGCCACCGCCAGAAGTCCCGAGGTATCCTTATCGATCCGGTGGACGATCCCCGGGCGCAGCTGCCCGTTGATGCCGGACAGGTCATCCCCCATGGCATACAAAAGACCGTTTACCAGGGTATCATCCTGATGTCCGGCTGCCGGATGGACCACCAGCCCCTTGGGCTTATTGATCACCAGCACATCCGCGTCCTCATAGACGATATCCAGGGGCATTTCCTTTGGCAGGATATCCACCGGGGTCGGCTCAGGGACAGTGACGGCGATCTCATCGCCTATATTGAGTTTGTCGTTTTTCTTGCCGGGCTTGCCGTTTCGCAGAACACAGCCCTCTTCCAGAAGCTTCTGGGCGCCGCTGCGGCTCATATTCTCCACACTGCGCGCCAGAAACGCATCCAGCCGCTCCCCGGCAATATCGGCAAACAGGGTCATTTTTTCTCGTCCTTCCAGAATTCCTTATTGAAGATCACCAAGTGGGCGATCAGCGCGATACAGCCGCAGGTGATAAAGCAATCCGCCACATTGAATACCGGAAAGCTCATAAATTCCACCTCGATCATATCCACCACATAGCCCAGGCGCAGCCGGTCGACCATATTGCCCAGGCCGCCGCCAAAAACGGCAATGATGCACCACCGCTCAAAGGCGGTAAAGGGCATCCGTTTCTTGGAAAATTCCCATACGATCGCCACTGCAAACAGCACGAAGATCAGAGCAAACAGCCACTGCATCCCCTGAAAAGAGGAAAAGGCAGCGCCGGTATTTTGGGTATAGGTCAGGTGGAACAGCCCATCAATGGCATCCATCTGGGTGTGCAGGGGGATATTTGCCACCACCCACAGCTTGCTCAGCTGGTCGGCAGCCACGATCCCGGCGACAAACAGCGCCATAAAGAAATACTGCATCCAAAAACCTCCTCAGTGGGCAGCATCCAGCGGACGCAGGACGCTGTAGGCATCGAAACGGGTATCGTGGACTTCTGTCAAAAACACCAGCCGGATCGCAGGGTCTGCAAGTCCGGTCTGCTGGGCGATGCCGGAAACATCCGCAGCCGACGCGCCCTCCACATACAACCGGCTGCGCCCGTCAGGCAGGGCAAAATCTGCCGACTGGACAAAAGACACGGCAAAATTATCCGCCGCACAGCTGGTGACCAGGGTCTTGGCTGCTGTGGCAAGTGCCTGGGGCTTATCTCCGTCAAAGCGCATGTACTTGGTATCGGGGAAGCAGAAATCGTCAAAGACCACCTCATCAAAGCCAAGGGCCTTCAGCTCCGTAACGATCTGCACCAGATAGGTGATGGTTCCCTGCTTGCTGGGATTGAGCCAGTAGCAGCCCCCCTCATCCTGGAACAGGTAAGCGCCTCTGGAATCGAACACACCGTCGGAGACGTTATGCAGGCCATAGTCCCGATCCCGCAGAGCCGGCAGCCGGGCGATCAGATATCTGCCGCTGCTGCTTAGCTGCTTAATGAGTGCATCCACCGCCTCGATGTCCACGCTAGAGTCCCGATTTGCGCTGACGGTGGAGGAATAATAGAAATTCCCCCGGGGGCTCTTCACATCCAGCATGACAGCATCGTCCTTGGACAGCAGCTTGATCTGCTCCTGGATGGCAGAAACGCCCCCTGCCAGCGCCTCGCTGTCGGCATAGTAGCCCACGATC
>JAZOSG010000182.1:0-3192 GCA_045657005.1 Faecousia sp. | reverse complement strand
TCTCCAGAATTTCGCAGACCTTCTGGAACTGTGCGAATGCCTCGGGGAACTTGTCAGCCATCTCGGAGATGGGCATGGGAGTACGGACACCGGCAACCACGTCTTCGCCCTGAGCGTTGCTCAGGAACTCGCCGAACAGCTTCTTCTCGCCGGTGGCGGGGTTACGGGTGAAAGCAACGCCGGTACCGCAGTCCTCGCCCATGTTGCCGAAGGCCATGGACTGGACGTTAACAGCAGTGCCCCAGGAGTAGGGGATGTCGTTCTCGCGGCGGTAGATATTGGCACGGGGGTTGTCCCAGGAGCGGAACACAGCCTTGACAGCGCCCATCAGCTGCTCCACAGGATCGGTGGGGAACTCAGCGCCCAGCTTGTTCTTGTACTCAGCCTTGAACAGGCCAGCCAGCTCCTTCAGATCTTCGGCGGTCAGCTCCACATCCAGCTTAACGCCCTTGCGCTCCTTCATCTCATCGATGAGGGCCTCGAAGTACTTCTTGCCGACTTCCATAACAACGTCGGAGTACATCTGGATAAAGCGGCGGTAGCAGTCCCATGCCCAGCGGGGATTGCCGGACTTGGTTGCCAGAACATTTACAACATCCTCATTCAGACCCAGGTTCAGGATGGTATCCATCATACCGGGCATGGAGGCACGGGCGCCGGAACGGACGGAGACCAGCAGAGGATTCTCCTTGTCACCGAACTTTTTGCCGGTGATGGATTCCAGCTTGGTTACGTATTCCATGATTTCAGCCTGGATCTCGTCGTTGATCTTACGGCCATCCTCATAATACTTGGTGCAGGCCTCGGTGGAAATAGTAAAGCCCTGAGGAACAGGCAGACCGATGTTGGTCATTTCAGCCAGATTGGCACCCTTGCCGCCCAGGAGCTCACGCATGGAACCGTTGCCTTCGGTAAACAGATAAACATACTTGTGAGACATTTGCATACCCCTTTCATCTTTTGTCGGCAGTTTTTCTGCCGATATTGTTTTAATTGACATTTTTTCCTTTAATGCCCGGATAGTATAGCATACTTGTTACAAAAATGCAATTACTTTTGCGATTTTTTCCACTTTTGCAAGATTTTAAGCATTATTTACAAAGAAAGGGCATGCCAAATGCATGCCCTTTGGTTCAGTATTCTCTAACAACGGCTTTTACGATGCCGATCAGCTCGGCTTCCGAGCCGTCGATGGGGTCATAATCGGGGTTTTCCGGCAGGAGCCATACCTGTCCGTTCCGACGGGAAAGCCGCTTGACGGTGGCTTCATCACCGATCCGCGCCACCACGATCTGACCGTCGTTTGCTGTGGGCTGGGGACGCACTACCACCTTATCACCGCTGAGGATGCCGGCATTTATCATACTGTCACCCCGGACACGCAGGGCAAAGCAGGAAGGATCACCCTCCCAAGCCATCGTGCCTTCCTGATTTTCAAAAGCGAGGATGGGCACGCCGGCAGTGACTACGCCGATCACCGGGATCTGGCCGGGGCGCTGGGCGGTGACGATGGCACGCTTGCGACCCTTGCCGCCGGGTGCCAACAAAAGCCCCTTCTGCTGCAGCTGCTGCAAGTGGTAGCTGACCGAGGCTGTGGAGCTTAAGCCTACGGCGGCACCGATCTCCCGGACGGAGGGCGCAAAGCCGTTTTCCTGCATAAAGCGGTTGACAAAGTCCAAAATCAGCTGGGATTTATTACTGGTTCTCGGCATAACGATCCCTCCATGTCTTTCTTTTTTTATAATAGCACAAATGAACGAAAAAGAAAAGAGGTTTTTTATAAATCAAAAACCCCAAGAAATCGAAATGCAAAACCAAGAATTTGAAAGAAATAGCCAAGCGCCTGTGCTATAATGAAACTATTACCTATTACATAGCAGGAGGGATTTTTGTGCTGACTATCAGTAAGCTACGCACCGATTCTGCAATCGAATACGCTGCCCAGGAGCTGAAAAAATACCTGCGCATGATGATGCCCGAGTGCGGCGAAGTGGATATTTTTTACGACCCCGATGCAAAGGACGGCTTCCGTCTGGGGCTTCTGGAGGATTTTGGTCTGCCCTGTGAGGCGGAGGATGTGGTTCTGGATGATATCATCCACATTGACACAGAAGCAGAAGGCGGCATCCTTGCCGGCTCCAACCCCAGAAGTGTTCTGTTTGCCGTGTACCGTTTCCTCCGGGAAAACGGCTGCCGGTGGCTGTACCCCGGCCCCGATGGCGACTATGTGCCTATGGTGGATGCGCTGCAGCCCATTTCCTACCACAAGGCGGCTGACCACCGGATCCGCGGCTTCTGCGATGAGGGCAGCGTCTCCCAGACCAATATGCTCGAGTGCATCGAGTTTTACCCCAAGCTGGAAATGAACACCTTTGCCATCGAGTGGTTCATCCCCATGGGTTATTACAACCGCTACTATGCCCACCCCTGCAACGAGACCAACCGGATCCCCGAAGAGGCGAACGAAACGCAGGTCATCCAGTGGCGGCGTCAGTGTGAGGTGGAGGTCAATCGCAGAGGTCTCATTATGCCTGCCATCGGTCATGGCTGGACCTGTCGCGCCTTTGGCTTCCCTGCCAATAACAACACCAAAAATACATACGATCTGACCGGCTTTGACAACACCGATAAATCCATGCTGGCAATGCTCAACGGCAAGCGGGACTTCTTCCGGGGCGTTCCCATCTACACCCAGGTTTGTATGTCCCGGCAGGATGTGCGGGATAAGATCACCGACGAGATCGTTGCCTACGCGGAAAAGCACAGCAACCTGACCTATCTGCGGATCTCTCTGGCGGACGGCAGCAAAAACCACTGTGAGTGCGAAAACTGTCAAAAAATGCGTCCGGCTGACTGGTTGTGGACCATACTCAACGAAGCGGACGCAAAGCTGACCGCCAAAAACTTGCAGACCCGCCTGACCTTCTCCAGCTATATGGATACCTTCTTCGCTCCGGAGAAGGTACGCATCCAGAATCCCAAACGGTTCATGATGACCTACGCACCCATTTCCCGGGACTATCAATCCAGTATCACTGAGGATTCCGTGATCCCCGAGCCTACCCCCTATGTACGCAACAAGTGGAAGGATCCGGTCACCACGGAGGAGGCGTATGCTCTGTTCCGGGAGTACCACAAGATCTGGAAGGGCACCATCTGCAACTTCGAGTACCATTTCTGGCGGCATCAGTT
>JAZOSG010000181.1:0-8089 GCA_045657005.1 Faecousia sp. | reverse complement strand
CCATTACAGTCTTTGTCTCCCATGACATCTGACCCACTTCCTTTGCTTGTCGGATGCCTTGTATTATAGCAAAAACTGTTACCTATGTCTCTTCTCTACCTGTTACCTATGTTACTACACTATACAGTCTCCCGTCCCGTTCAATAAGGCGAATAATTCTTGCTACGCAAGGTGTTTTGACTTACTGCGCAACTCGGAGCTTACCGTACCTATGTACGCCTACACCTTCGAGTTGCTTGTCTTGACCGCTCTTTTGACCTCTGTCAGTCTGTCAAAAAACATGTTTTTTGCCAGACTGACCCGCCCCGACCTTTCCGGTCGGGGCGGTTTTTCTTTGAAGTAAATTAAGTTTTATCAGTTCAAAGGATACCGGGACGGGAACAGGGTGTGGCGCAGCAGGTACAGTGCGTCTGCATCACTGACCTCATTGTCACCGTTCACATCACCAGGCTGCTCGATGGGATAGCGGTCGGGGAACAGGGTGTTCCGCAGCAAATACAGCGCATCCGCGTCGGTGACCTGACCGTTTGTGTCGAAATCGCCGGGGATGTAGGGCTGGGCATCGTACTGGATCTGCGCGCCGGTCAGCGGCTCATTTTGGCTGCCGATAACAATCTGCTCCCACTGCTCCCGGGATGCGCAGTAACGCACCTTTGCCAGTGCGGAGCAGCCGGAAAACGCGCCCTCACCGATCCGAACCACCTTTTCCTGGATGGTAACACCGGTCAGCGCTGTGCAGTCAGCAAAGGCATATTCCTCCACCGCTGTTACCGTTTCCAGGATCAGATAATAACCGGAATAGCCTGTGGGGCAGCGCACCAAAACCGTCTTATCCTTGCTGTACAGTGCGCCGGCAGCATCATTGGTAAAGGCAGCGTTGTCGCTGTCTACCAGAATGCGCTTTAATGCGGCGCAGCCTACAAAAGCAGCACCGTCTACGGCGGTCACACCTTTTCCCAGAGACACCGTCTCTAAATTGGCACAGTCATAAAACGCGCCTGCGGTAATAGGGCTTACATCCCCATCGACCATGACTTCTTTGATCTCATCCCGGTAATCATACCAGGGTGCGGAGCCGGGGGTCTCGTAATCGAACATAGCACCGTCGCCGGAGATCAGCAAAAGGCCCTGGTCGTTCAGGATCCACATTGCCTCATCACCGCAGAAGCCTTGCGCCACATACGCTTCCGGAGGATCTTCCTTTCCGGTGTCAGGACCAATAGGAATAGAAATATCCCCATCCTCTTCGGTCACACCGCCGGTGGCGGCAGCCTGGGCAGGGAAGCTGCAGATCCCAAGGCATAACAGCAAAGCAATCAGCCGAGCCAACTCTCTTTTCATAAGTAACATCTCCTTTTGGTCTATTGCAAGCTTTTTTCTGCCAGCTCCATATAAACTCTGGCATCTTCGTGGATATAGTCGATCTGCTGTTGGGTCAGGGGCTTTACCACCTTCGCCGGATTTCCCAGCAACAGCGACCCTGCCGGGGCATTGGTCTTTCCTGTGACCACCGCACCGGCGCCAACCAGGCAATGCTCGCCCAGCACTGCGCCGTCCAAAACGATGGCACCCATGCCCACCACACAGTTATCGCCAATGGTACAGCCATGCAATATGGCTCCATGTCCGATGGAGCAGCCTGCGCCAACAGTGACCGTCTCGTGAAGCACGCAGTTATCCTGGATATTGGTGCCTTTGCCTATCCGAATAGGTCCTCCGTCGCCCCGGAGCACTGCGCCATACCAGACGCTGACCTTGTCCTCCAGTACCACATCGCCCACGACCACCGCCCCGGGCGCAATGTAATTCTTCTTTTCCATAAAAATTCCTCAGTACTTATTTTCTGTCCCGTATAAACATGGGGGTCAATTTGGGTCTGTTGAATACCTGAATAAAGCGCTCACACTTGACCAAAAAAGCATAGTAGACATTGTAACCGCAGCCGAACATGGATTCTGTGTTGCCCATGCCCTTGGCAATGATCACATCCGCCTGCTCCAGTGCCTGCTTCATTTCATCACCGATAAAGCGCAGCACCGTGCCGCCAATGGCAGTACCGTTGTCGATCACCGGGAAGGGGATCGACACATCCTCCGCATCTTTCCGGGTGGCATCGTTGGACACCGCACTTCCCCGGACGCAGAAGGTGATCTGCAGCTGGGGATACCGCTGCTGCAAGCGCTCAGCCAGCACCCGGTCAAAAACGATCTCACCTGCGTTATCGGTGATGTACAACAGCTTTTTGCCGGATTCCAGATCGGCGCAGAACTGCCGATAGCAGCTTTGATCCAGGGCGATATCCGCGGCAGCGTCCAGCATGGTCTCCAACGCCTCAAAGCTGACTTCCCCCTGCAGCGCGGAAAAATCCAGATAATTTCCCAGCACCGCAAACTGCAGCGCCGCATATACAGGATCTTCCGCTTCTTGAATCCGCTTTTCGATCTGGGGCAGCCGCTCCAATACGAACCGGTTGGAAAAATCCTTTTCTTCCTTCAGCCGGTCAGGGCAGATTCCATACATATCCTGCATCAGCTTATCGCTGATAGAACCCAGCCATGTGGAGTCCATCTCCATAGGTGCGTCTGCCAACACGCCCATGATCTGCTTTGCAAATTGGGTCGCCTGGGCATCTGTACCCAGCTCCCGCGCCATAGCAAGCCGCTTGCGCAGGTGGCACTCTACACACAGACTGTTAATTGGGATGCTCACTTCAAATCTCCTCCAAAAGGGTCATGGCAAGGCGCAGGATAGCCGGGTCGTTGGCGCTGTTTTCCATCTGCACCGCTCCGGGACCATCCTGCAGCAGTCCTGCCTCAGCAAGCCGCCGCCGGGTCTCCCGGGCAGTACCCGCGCCGCCGTCCAGAACAGCGGTCTGCTCTCCTAAAATCTTACTGATGGTCTTTGCGGCAAAGGGGTAGTGGGTACAACCCAGCACCACCGCGTCCAGCTTCCCTGCATAGGGGGACAGCACCGGGCGCAGAAGCGCTTCTACTACCGCATCGTCTGTATGCCCCTGCTCCACCAGCTCCACCAGGTCAGTCACCGGGATCAGACTTACCGTCACCCCGGGGAACCGTTCCAGCTGCTGGGTAAATTTCTCCTCCCGGAGGGTCACAGGGGTCGCCATTACGCCGATATGGCCGCCGGGAAACCGGTCCGCCGCCATCTTCAGCGCCGGCTCGATACCAATGATGATCGTGTCCGGATATTTTTGCCGCAAATCATTGATGGCTGCGGCAGTTGCCGTATTGCATGCCACTACCAGCGCTTTACTCCCCCGGCCAAGGAGCATATCAGCGGCCTCCAGGGTCAATTGCCGGACCTCCTGGGTGCTGCGTTTTCCATAGGGCGCGTTGGCAGAGTCGCCGAAATACAGATAGTTTTCCTGGGGCATCAGCCGTATCAGCTCCCGAAGGACGCTGATCCCACCCACACCGGAATCAAAAACCGCTATGTGATCACCTTTGGCGTGCATCTTCTCACCAGCTTCTGTTTCTTTTTTATGATTGTACCAAACTTTCCGAAAGGTTGCAACCAATACTTCAAATTCTTATTTATGGAGTCGTTTCGTAAATGATTGTAGGGACGCTCCTCCCGGAGCGTCCGCGGACACCCGAGGACGGGTGTCCCTACATTGTTGTACGGCAGACAGCTGGATAAATTGGAATTTTATTCTCCCTTAAGAACAAACCGGCTGTCTCATCGAAAAAGAGACAGCCGTTTTCAAATGCCTCGCTATTCTTACTTTGTGCCGAAGATGCGGTCGCCGGCATCGCCCAGACCGGGAACGATATAGGCGTGTTCATTGAGCTTTTCGTCCAGCGCCGCCATGTAGATGTCCACATCCGGGTGGGCTGCCTGGACTGCCTTGACGCCCTCGGGCGCACCGATAATATTCATCATCACGATGTTTTTGCAGCCGTGCTGCTTCAGAAAATCGATTGCCGCCACAGCGCTGCCGCCGGTTGCCAGCATAGGATCTACCACAAACACCTGCCGGGAGCCGATATCCTCCGGCAGCTTGCAGTAATACTCCACGGGCTTGTGGGTCTCGGGATCCCGGTACAGACCAATATGACCGATCTTTGCCGAGGGGATCAGCGCCACCATAGCATCCACCATGCCAAGACCGGCACGAAGGATCGGGATGATCGCCAGCTTTTTGCCTGCCAGTCGGCGGCACTTTGCCACAGCCACAGGCGTCTGTACCTCCACCTCCTTGGTGGGCAGGTTTCGGGTGGCCTCATAGCACATCAGACCCGAGATCTCACCGATCAGTTCACGGAACTCCTTTACGCTGGTATTCTTGCTGCGCAGGATCGCCAGCTTATGCTGGATGAGTGGATGGTCAAGCACATGTACTGTACCCATATCTATCTCTCCTTTATTTTTGTTCTCTGGCAAGGCGTTCCCGTTCTGCCTGAGAAAGTCTTAAGTAGTTAGGTGTCAGCGCGCCGCCGTCACCCGGCAGGCCTTGCGCGATCTGACGGGCAGCTGCAAGTCCCACGCCTGTGGCACGCTGGTGCATCCGGTGCTCCGGCGGCATTACCAGCGCCGGCACCGTCTCTTTCAATGTATTATAGCACAAAAGGCTGCCGTCTCCAACCAGGAAGATCGGCGCGTCCAGATTTTTTATCTCCTGGGCCAGCTCCTCCAGGGAGATCGCCCTGTCGTCACAGATCCGCTCCATTTCTCCCTGCCGGACACGAAACAGTGCATTATAGACCTGATTTCTCCGGGCATCCATCACCGGCAGCACATACCCATCGTGGATACCCAGCTGCAGCGCCATCGCTTCCAGGGTGGAAACGCCGTAACAGGGAAGCTCCGCCCCCCAGGCAAAGCCCTTGGCTGCCGCCACACCGATCCGCACACCGGTAAAGCTGCCGGGGCCTGCCGCTACCGCCACCGCCTGCACATCCTTAGGGGCATACCCACAATTTTTCAGCAGATCCTCAGTCATAGTCATTAAGGTCTGGCTGTGGGTCAGACCGGTATTGCAGTAGCTCTCACCCAGGAGCCTGCCGTCCTCCAACAGCGCCACAGACCCTGCTTTGGCAGATGTCTCAAAGGCTAAGATCAGCATATCCGTCCCCTCCTTCTATGGTGATTTTCCGGGAGTCCTCCGCCGTTTTTTCGATTCGCACCCGGATAGCACCCTCCAGTGCGTCTTCTACATTTTCGCTCCACTCCACGGCGCAGACACCGCCCCGTTCCAGATAATCCTCCCAGCCAATGTCCCACAGCTCGTCGCTGGAAGCCAGCCGATACATATCGAAATGGAACAGGGGCAAACGCCCGGACAGGTATTCATTTACAATGGTATAGGTAGGGCTGGTGACCCGGTCAGCAGCACCCAGACCCTTCGCGATTCCCCGGGTAAAGGCTGTTTTTCCGGCACCCAGATCCCCCTCGTAGGCGATCACCGCACCGGGCTTGAGGGCAGCGGCAAGTGCCTGTCCCAACGCCTCCGTTTCCTCCGGGGAGTTTGTTTCAAAAACCATAAATATCTCCTATCTGAAGCCTTCCGCCCAGCAGAAGGCTATTGGCTGTTTTTCAGCTTTTCTGCCTGGTCGGCGGTGGCAAGGGCATCGATGATCTCGTCAATGCCGCCATCCATCACCGCGTCGATCTTGTAAAGGGTCAGACCGATCCGGTGATCTGTCACCCGACCCTGCGGAAAATTGTAGGTGCGGATCCGCTCATTGCGCATGCCAGTACCCACCTGGCTTCGGCGCATGCCGGTGACCTGGGATTCCAGTTTCTCCTGCTCGATCTCATACAGCTTGGAGGCAAGCATACGCATGCACTTTTCCCGGTTCTGCAGCTGGCTGCGCTCCTCCTGACATGCCACAACGATGCCGGAGGGCTTGTGGATCAGCCGGACGGCGGAGCTGGTTTTGTTGACATGCTGACCGCCGGCACCGGAGGCGCGGTAGACCTGCATCTCGATATCCGCCGGATTGATCTGCACATCCACCTCTTCCATTTCCGGCAACACCGCCACCGTAGCCGTGGAGGTGTGCACCCGTCCGCCGGACTCCGTCTCCGGCACACGCTGCACCCGGTGGACACCGGACTCATACTTCAGCCGGGAATAGGCACCTCTGCCGTTGATCACGAAATCCGCTTCCTTGATGCCGCCCAACTCTGTGTCGTTATAGTTCATCAGCTCAACTGTCCAGCCCTTCTGGGCAGCGTACATGGAGTACATCCGAAACAGGCTGTGGGCAAACAACGCGCTCTCCTCGCCGCCGACACCGCCCCGGATCTCCATAATGACGCCTTTTTCGTCATTGGGATCTTTTGGCAGCAGCAGGATCTGCAGCTGTCGGTGCAGATCTTCCATCTCCTGCTTGGCATCCTGATATGTCTGCTGGCACAGCTCCCGCATTTCCGGATCGCTCATCAGCTCCCGGGCTTCTTCCATGTCCTTTTGGGCATTGCGGTAGGCGCGGTACGCCTCGATGATCGGCTCTAAGTCATTTTTCTCCCGCAGGGTAGCCGCCGCCTTTTTGGGATCGTTATAAAAATCCGGCTGTTCCGAACGGGCGCATATCTCCTCGTAGCGGTTCGCCACAGCCTCCAATTTATCAAGCATCTGTTACAACTCCCGGAATTTCATTGTTTTTATTGTAGCAGTATTACGCTAAAAAGTAAAGTTTTTACCTTTCCCGGTAAATTTTCTCCTAACTTAATACTTTTTTAAAATTTATACACTTATTTTCTTCACATTTATAAGTTATTATGGTAGCGTAAATCTTAATGTCATCTTTTTCATTTTTCCTCTCCTTTTTTTCTCTCAAGCAAAACCGCAGGATCGCCTGCGGTTTTTGCATTTTTAAACGCATAATCTGCCACCTCCCGGGAAAGTTACCCAAAAGAGGTGGCAGATTTTGATTTTATCCTACTTGCGCACCATTGTGCTGTATCTTGTGCTGATCGTGGTGATCCGGCTGATGGGCAAGCGGCAGATTGGGCAAATGGAACCGACAGAATTTGTAGTGACCATGCTGGTGGCAAACCTTGCCTCCATCCCTATGCAGGACGGGGGGATCCCTTTATTCTCCGGCGTAGTTCCGATCTTGACCGTTCTGGGTCTGGAGCTGGTGCTTGCCCATTTGTCCCTGCGGAGCATCCGGCTGCGGAAGCTTTTGTGCGGAAAGCCGGTGATCCTCATCGAAAACGGCAATATCCTGCAGCAGAATCTGCGAAAAACCCGGGTAACTCTGGATGAACTGACCGGACATCTGAGGGAAAAGGATGTGCTGGATCTGCGGAGCGTCCAGTACGCCATTTTGGAGACCAACGGCAATCTCTCCGTGTTCCCCTATCCCAAGGAGCGCCCTGCCACCGCAAAGGAGGCAGGCATCCCGGCACGCAAACAGTACCTGCCGCTTACGATCATCTCCGACGGTGTCCTTTTGGTGGATAATCTGAAAAAAGCAGGTAAAGATCCTTCCTGGGTACAGCGTGTGCTGCAGCAGCACAATGCCGGGATCCGGGACACCTGGCTGCTAACCGTAGATGGAAGCGACCATGTGCTGTTTTATCGAAAGGAGCTGTAGCTATGCAAAGGTTTTGGCTGGGAATCGGACTGTTGGTGCTGTTTCTGGCGCTGGGGCTTTGGATCAGCTACACTATGGACGGCACGCACCAGACCATTGCGCAAACACTGGATCAGGCAGCGGAGCAGACGCTCAGCGGAGATCTTGATGCCGGTATTGCTCTGGCGCAGCAGGCGCACAGCGATTGGGATGCCCATTGGCACAAGATCGCTTCTGTTGCGGATCACGCGCCTATGGATGAGATCGACGGTCTGTTTGCGCAGCTGGAGATCTACAGTCAGACAGACAGCCGCGCGGACTTTGCCGCCTATTGCGCCCGACTGGCAAAGCTGATCACCGCAGTGGGTGAAGCCCATACCCTAAACTGGTGGAACCTGCTTTAAATTCCAGTTTAGCGGACAGTGTCCGCTGACAAACTCGCACGACAACCTTCGCTTGTCGTTACTGCTCCTGACTGTGCCCGGTAACGCAATTGCATTCGTAATCCACCATTTTTTAACGCAGTAACGATACCGAGCGGG
>JAZOSG010000180.1:0-3510 GCA_045657005.1 Faecousia sp. | reverse complement strand
TCTGTCATTTCGAGCGTGGTGCTCCGCGCAGCGAATCAATATACCCATACTTGCCAGTGGCAAGTATACCTATCCTAATGCGAAGCGAAGTCGAGAAATCCGTAATTTCTATTGCAGGAAAACGGATTTCTCCACGCGCCTTCGGCTTGGTCGAAATGACAACCTAGAAAGGGACCTGCGCGATAAACTGGAATTTACTTCATTTCCAATTTTTCGATATCATTTTCCCAGCCCCAGAAGGTGGTAATATCCGGGGTCAGGGTCTCCAGATCGATCCGCCGGGTGGAAAAGATCACCACATTCTGCCGCTGATACATAGGGATCTCCACCGCCCAGTCGGAAATAATATCCAGGCACTCTTTATAAAGGGTCTTCCGGTACACCTGGTCAGTGGACTGCCGGGCAAGGAGGATCAGCTCGTCCAGCTGGTCATCCTTGATGTGATAGGATTTCTCATTGGAACCGCCCTGGCTGTGATAGACCTGATACAGGTCCGGGTCAGGAGTCGCGCCCCACGCCATGGCAAACAGCTCCGCCGTTCCGGCGTTGACCGCGTTGGTCAGCTCAGAAAAGTTGGAGACATCCGTGACGATCAGCTCAAAACCGATGCGCTTCAGCGCTTCTGCCGCCATGGTCAGTGCCATAAAAGTGGGATGATCGCCGGTGCCGCCGGCACTCACCAGCACCTCGTAGTGCATCCCGGCTCCCTCCGGGGCGCTGATCACCCTGTCATCCTCTACGGTATAGCCTGCCGCCTCAAAAAAGTCCAGCGCCGCATCCTCCGCGGCAGCATACCGCTCCTGGGCGGTCATTCCCTCAGTATAGATCGGCTCTCCCTCGTCGTCCACAGAGAACGCCACCCGATAGCCCTCGTCGGTGACCCGGGGTGCTGCCCAGGAGGTGTCGGAAATGGGATAGTTGATCACATTGGCGTACTCGCCGTAGTAGGAATCCACCGCCACATCCCGGTAAACAGAGATCACCGTCGCCAGTGCTTTTCGCAGATTTTTAGATGCATCAGAGCCGGCTTCTCCGCCAACGCAGACATTTTTCGCATTGATGCCTATATAGCCATAGCCCAGGTTTGCCACCATCCGGGCAGAGATCACATTGCCATTCAGCTCGCCGCCGTTTGCCTGCCGGATGGCTTTTGCCGTCTCGGTGGAATAGGACGGGTCGGTAATGTCAATGGTGCCTGCCACCACGCCGGAGACCTTATCTGCCTCTTGCCCCTCCCGGAATTGGATATATTGGATCTTCGGCTGCCCCTTCCAGTACCGCTCATTGGCTTCCAGGGTCACCGTGCCGCCGGAATAGCTGACGAATTTGTAAGGGCCGCCGCCCTGGGGCGCGGTGGTCACTGACCGCACATCGGACAGATCTCCCTTGGTAAAACCAAACATATTGCTCTCGTAGTCATAAAGCGCCTCTTCGCCATAGTAATGCATGGGAACCACCGCGGTGGCAAGGGTATAGATAGCGGTGGCAGAGACCTCCGTCAGCACGATCCGCAGGCTTCGGTCACCGGTTTTCTGAATACCTGAAATATTGGGCGCAGACTGCCCTGTGGAAATACCGGTGTGGTACTGCTCCGCATCACCGCCCAACCGGGCATCCAGCGCGTCAGACAGCGATACCGTGCCGGCTTTCCCGTCCAGCTTTTCCAGATCGTAGCCCTGCTCCTTCACCATATCCCGGAAGGAAACATCCGTTTCCAGTCCCTGAACGAAGTCCTCACCGGCTGCCCAGAAGGCTTCCCAGAACTTGTCATACTGCTCCCGGGTGTAATAGGGCGTATCGGCATACCCCTCAGGTCCTGCTGCCAGGATCAGCGCCAACCGGGTCTGCATACCGCTGCGGTAAGCCTCCAGCCCCTGGATCGGCAGGGAATACAAGGTCATAATGCCATCGTAGGTGGGATCCAGAGGAACATACAAAGAAAAGATCACATCATCGATATCCACCGGTGTTCCGTCGGAAAACTGCACTCCATCCCGGAGGGTGAAATCATAGTAGACCGTGCCGTCGGGATTTTCCGTGATCACACAGTCGGCAATGCCCGTGTAGGTGTAATCCGTGCCGTTATAAGGGCGCACCTCGCCCTGGATGCCCCTTAGCACCACAGAGCCTTCCCGGTCTGTCCCCAGAAGGCTTAAGTGTACCAGACTCAGCACATCATTTTCGTAGGCGTTGGTGTAGAAAAACGGCGAGAATTTTCCGTCGAAGTTATTGGTGCCTACCACCAGCGTGTCCCGCGCCCCTTGGTTGGGATCGTCAGGCGTGGGTGTCTTATTTCCGCAGCCTGCCAGCATCGACACCGCCAGCAGTACCGCCAGAAGTTTAAAAATATTCTTTTTCATGCGCGTACCTCCCGAAAAACTATTGATACTATTTACGGCAGCGCAATTTTTTATCCAAAAAAAAGCAGACACACGGTTTTTCGTGTGTCTGCTTTTGTAAATTTTATGGTTATCCCACCAGGCTCTTGATCAAAAAGTACACCAGTACCAATGCGCCCAGACCGATCCGGTACACACCGAACACAGCAAAACTGCGCTTGCGCACATACTCCATCAGCGCCCGGATCACCACCACGCTGACGATAAAGCTGACAACGCAGCCGATCAGCAGCACCGTGATCTCCAGCACTCCGGCGCTGACACCGGAGAGCATAAACTTCAAAAGCTTCAGTGCGCTGGCACCCAGCATCGTGGGGATCGCCAGGAAGAAGGAGAACTCCGCGCCGGCGCTTCTGCCAACACCCAGAATGATAGCGCCCAAAATGGTGGAGCCGGAACGGGAGGTGCCCGGGATCAGGCTCAGGCACTGGAAGCAGCCGATGAGGATCGCCGTCCGGTAATCAATGTCGTAGACATTGGTGATCTTCATGCTGCGGGTCTTGTTCAGCTTTTCCATGTAGATAAACGCCACACCGTAAACGATCAGCGTAATGGCAACCACCACATAGTTATACAGGTGGGCATCCATCCAGTCGTCCAGCAAAACGCCGATCACCGCTGAGGGGATCACCGCCACGACCACCTTGAACCACAGCTGCCAGGTATTGTTCTTTTGCACCTGGTTTTTCTTGGGGGAGAAGGGATTCAGCTTGTGGAAGAACAGCAAAATCACCGCCAGGATCGCGCCTAACTGGATCACCACCTGGAACATCTCGTAAAATTCCGGTGAGACCTTTAAATGTACAAACTCATCCAAAAGGATCATATGTCCTGTGGAGGATACCGGCAGCCACTCCGTAACGCCCTCCACGATGCCAAACAGGATCGCCTTTAAAATTTCCATGATTATGTCCATACAACCGCTCCTTGCTGTACAAATTCTATGCTACCATCATACTCCCAAATCGGAGT
Organism: Faecousia sp.; assembly: GCA_045657005.1. GTDB lineage: Bacteria > Bacillota > Clostridia > Oscillospirales > Oscillospiraceae > Faecousia. Next base: position 139 of record JAZOSG010000180.1, on the reverse strand, counting down.
TTTTGCAAGGAGAACTTGTCTGTTAACATTTTACCCCGATACTCTTTACAAATTGTTCACCCGAATCGACATTTTCAGGCTATAATAGTAAAAAAAGAAAACTCTTGACTGGAGGGCTCATTATGGCAATATCTGTTCT
>JAZOSG010000179.1:0-2082 GCA_045657005.1 Faecousia sp. | reverse complement strand
GAAAAGCTGGTTGAGGGTCTGGGCTTCCACTTCCGCACCGTGAAGCTGGCTGCCGGCGACTGCTCCGCATCCATGGCCCGCACCTACGACATCGAAATTCTGATCCCCTCCATGGACGGCTACAAGGAGGTTTCCTCTGTATCTAACGCCCGGGATTATCAGGCCCGCCGCGGTAACATCCGTTTCCGCCGTGAGTCCACCGGCAAGCCTGAGTTTATGCACACCCTGAACGGCTCCGGCCTGGCAACTTCCCGTATTTTCCCCGCCCTGGTGGAACAGAACCAGAGAGCTGACGGCTCTATCGTGGTTCCCGAGGTGCTGCGCAAGTACCTGGGCGGCCTGGAGATCATTGAGAAGAAGTAATTATGTAAACCTGCCTTTGTCATCGCGAAGGTGCGTCAGCACCTGTGGCGATCCCCATCTTATGTGGGGGCTTGCCGCGTCGCTCCGCTCCCTCGGGACGACAACTGGAAAATTATGTAAACTAAATGGGAGGAAAGAAACATGAAGAAAAAAATCAAGGATATGAAGCTCTCCGACATCAAGGACATCAACCTGAAGCCCTCTTGGCTGGACGAATTCAAGGAATTTGCCATTAAGGGCAACGCCATGGCGCTGGCCGTCGGTACTATCATCGGCGCTGCATTCTCCACCATCACCAAGAGCCTGACCAATGACCTGATTATGCCCATCGTCAACATCTTTATGGGCGGCACTGACTTTAGTGATGCCAAGATCAAGCTGCCCCGTATGCCTTGGGTAGACGCAACTTTCGAGACCGTCGTCAATGCAGACGGCACCGAGTCTGTGCAGGAAGTGTTCAACTACCTGACCTACGGCAACTTTATCTCTGCCATTATCAACTTCCTGATCCTGGCATTTGTTGTTTTCTGGATCGTGAAGATCGTGAACAAGATCGCCGATATGGGCAAGAAGCCTGTGGAGGAAGCTCCCGCAGAAGAGCCTGCACCTCCCGCTCCCTCTGCTGAGGAAGTACTGCTCACCGAGATCCGCGACCTGCTGAAGGAGAAATAATCCGTGCAAAAGGTAGGCTGCGCAGGCTATTTGTGCCTGATTTTGGCTGTGTGCCTGCTTGTGGGATGCCTGCTTGTGGGCTGCAAGGATAATTTCCCTGAGGGAAAGACCCTTACCTTTGCAGATTTGCAGCTGACCCTGCCCGGGGATTTTATAGACCTGTCCGGAGAGGGGATTGACGCAGATGCGGATTTCCTCTATGGCCGCAGAAGTTTGATCGTAAAGGGCGCAGCCGAGGACAAGTCCAAGCTGCAAAAAATGACCTTGGAGGAATACACCTCTCTGGTCATCAGCGGCAATCAGCTGCAGTGTACCCCTGTGGCCTTTGGCAAGGGTTATACGTTCACCTATGAAAAGCCGGTGGGTGAGGTAACCTACACCTACGTCACTGCCACATTTGAAGGAAAAGATACTTTCTGGCTCTTCCAGTTTTACTGCCCCACCGCAGATTTGCAGGAAAACCAGCCGGAGATCGATATGATTTTGTCGGGCATTACCCCCGATAAGGAATGAAAGAAGGAAAGAAAATGTTTAAGATCGTACGCAAGAAAGAATTGAACAGTAGCGTCACCCTGATGGACATTGAAGCGCCTTTCATTGCCAAGAAGGCAAAGGCCGGCCAGTTCATCATCTTCCGTATTGATGAACAGGGTGAGCGTGTTCCCCTGACCATCGCCGGTTACGACCGGGAGAAGGGCACTGTCACCATTATCTTCCAGAAGGTTGGCTTTGCCACCATCGCCCTGGGCGAACTGAAGGAAGGCGACTTTATTCGCGACTTCGTCGGCCCTCTGGGCAAGCCCACCCCCGTGGAGGGTAAGAAGAAGGTCTGTGTGGTGGGCGGCGGTGTTGGCTGCGCCATCGCGCTGCCCTCTGCCAAGGCTTTCAAGGAAGCCGGCGCTGAGGTTACCGTTATTGTCGGTTTCCGCAGCAAGGACATCGTCATTCTGGAGGACGAGTTCAACGCCTGCGCTGACCATATGTATCTGATGACCGACGACGGCACCTACGGTGAGCAGGGTTTTGTTACCGTGAAGCTGCAGCAGC
>JAZOSG010000178.1:0-11170 GCA_045657005.1 Faecousia sp. | reverse complement strand
CATTAGATAACCAAAGGGGCGCACCAGCGTACCGTCTTTCCTAAAGTGCCTGACTCCGGCAACAAAGATATAAATGATAAAACCTGTTAGCCCAGTCACGCCCACAGCTCCCAAATAGAAGAAGATGTCTATAAAATCCATCTCTACTAAGGTTTCAGAGCAAAAGCCGTTGCCGAACAAAAAACGGAACAAAAATCCGGGACCGGTCTTCAGCGCGGTCCAGGCATCCTCCAGATAGAAGGTCCTGCCGCTGAGGATGGTGTCCAGCAACGAACCGCCGTACAACCCATGGAGAAAGGTCTGCCGATTCATAAAGCCCCGGATCTGCTCAAAGATAAAGTCTCTCATCACATACAAGCCAAAGATGATCAGCAACACCACCAGTCCCTTAAACCGGGCACCCCTGCGGCACAGGTACTCCACAACAAACAGCACGCCGCCGACCAAGCAGGCGGCCATACCGGACTTCGTGTTCAGCAGCAGCACGCAGATCATGATGCCAAGAAGCTGGACGACCGTCACAACGCTTATCTTCCTTGCCAGCCGGTACAGGCTGAAGTAGAACAAAATGATCAGCGCCACACTCAGCTCATTATTGGAATAGAAAAAGCCTTTGTAGCCAATGCCGCCGGAGTAGATGGTGCTGCCCATGCCAAGAACATAGGGCACCAAGATCATAATGATCATCAGCCAGGTATTTACATTTAGGATAGTATAAATGCTGTTGCCCGTGAGATAGCCTACCTTAACACAGTTTAAAATCAGCGCAAGCGTCAGCACATTAAAAATCAGCTTGATCGGAAAATCCGTGTTGATCAGTTTGCCGGAAAACAGCCAGATATTTAAGATAATAACACCTGCTACATAGACAAGTACGCACAGGCAGCTCAAAATCACCGGTGAAGAGATGCAACCCTTACGCAGGGTAAATGTAAAAATCACACCCAGTACCAAAAGCTTATACACCGTGCCAACAGACGGCAGACCCCGGGTGATCAAAATTCCATTCAGGGAATCCACCACCGGCAATATGCAGAACAGGAAAACGATCACCTGCTCAATTGTCAGCCGTTTGATCCGAAACATACCATTACTCCAGCAATATTTTTTCCAGCACCCGAGTCACGCTTTGGCGTGTATAATGCTGTGCTGTTTCCAGTGCGCCGGCACACAGTGCAGCGCGCTTTTCTTCCGGCAGAGCACGAAGTACTTGTATAGCCTTCGCCAACTCCCCGGCATCACCCATCGGGAATTTATAGCCATTTTCACCGTTTGTCACATAGCAAGCTGGGGCAGCATAGTCCGATGCAATCACCGGTGTGCCGCAAGCCATGGCCTCAATCGCCACTAAGCCAAGGCTTTCACCCTTGCGCTCAGTAGGAAATAAGAACACATCAATGTCATTATATATCCGTACTAATTCCTTCTGGGACAGCAGTCCGTGCCGCTGCACTACATCTCCCAACTGCAATTCATCCAGCAGGCGATGCATTTGCGCACTCTCAGGACCGTCACCCACCAAAACAAGGCGAAAGTCCCGATCTGGCAGTTTTGCACAGGCCTTCAGCAGCGTATCCCAACCTTTACCGGCAGAAATCCGTCCGACAAAGCCCATAGTAAAGACCTTGTTAACCGCTCTGTCAGGTAAAACGCGGAACAGTTGCGTATCCACACCACCGGAAGCACAAACAAACAGCTTTTTCTCTGAAATACCGTATTTTCCCGCTACTACTTCTTTAAAGTACACAGACGGTACAATAATTTTTTCGCTCAAAAAAAGAATTGCTTTGGTATTTTTTTGCATTTTTTCCTGTCCCGGGTTTTCCGGGATCACGTCACTGCCGTGGCAGTTGGTGAATATCCGAAATTTCCGCAGCTTACGCGCCAACAGCACGCCCGGGCTTGAGTGGGATGCATAGTGGATATACACTGCATCATACCTGCCAAACAGGCTGCAGAAAAAGGACTTCAAATAAAAGCCCACATATCCAAAAAGTTTTTTCAGCTTAGAACTTCCTTTTTGCATTACCGCAAGACGGTACTCAATACCCAGTGTTTCCAGTTGCTCGCAGAAATTCTTGACGAACACGCCATAGCTGGGCGCTGACGCACTGGGATACATATTGGATACGACCAAAAGCTTCATAGTACTTTCTCCAGGTAACTTTCGATATCTTTGATGATCGTGTGGGTATTAGACTGATATGAAATATAGGTTTTTCCCATGGCAGCTGTATAGGCTTTTTCCAGATCATCCACCTCCCAACAAGGTTCCAGAAGGTTCATTTCAGAAAATTGCTCCACGATCTGGGTCTGATGATTGTCCACATGCTCGCCGTATTTCGCCTGGCGAGGAACCGCAATAACTTTCTTGCCTTTTTTTACCGCACCTATGATCGCACCGGTACCGGCATGGGTAATGACCGTGTTCGCCTGTCCCATTTTTTCGGAAAAAGCATCCCTATCCATAAATGCAGCCGTTTCAAAACACTTGGGTACATAGCCGCTGTAGCCCGTCTGGGCAAAAACCGTTTGCGTGATCACGCCTTTTTCGATCAATTCATCAATCTTCTGCAAAAGCCGGTCAAATTGGAACTTCTGGGAGCCCAGTGTTACAAAAATCATCAGTAGATCCCTCCCAAATAAATAGCATTGGGATAAATCTCCAACATTGACTCCCACTGGACATAGAACCTGTGAGCAAATTTATACATAAGCTTTCCCGTTTCTGTCGGAGAAGTGACCTTAGCAAAGGACTCAATGTAAATAAGCTGTTTGCCAAGAAGTCTGCACAGCAGACACATAGGAATCGTTGCCAACACACCTGTGCAAATGATTGCATCAGGGCGTTCCTTAAGAAAGATCCCCAAAGACCTAAAAGCATTTGCCAGCATAGCAAACAACCAGCTCTTCTCCTTGCGGTTTACCTGTGCCAGATAGTATATCCGGTCGGTATCCTTTACCACGGAGTAGTCTGTCTTCTCCGTCAGGATGAAGCTGTCATGCTTTTCCATCAGAGGGCGCAGCATCATCAGCTGCTCAAAATGTCCGCCGGTGGAGGCGGCAAAACAGATCTTCATGTCGTCACTCTCTTTATCTTAAAATTGGAAGGTATCGGCAAGGCATGCCCACTGCTGATCCTTTTCTGAAAGGTTCAGCTTCGTGCCGTCGGCAAGGGCGTAACCCTCGCAGGAGGCGTTGCCGGGATAGCTGCCCGTCAACTCCGGCCACTGGATGCCAATGGCTGGATCATTCCAGGCAAGACCGCCCTCGTCGCCGGGGTGGTAGAAGTCAGTGCACTTATAACAGAATTCCGCGGTATCGCTCAGCACCAAAAAGCCGTGGGCAAAGCCCTCGGAGATATAAAACTGCTTTTTGTTTTCCTCCGTCAGTTCCACGCCGTACCACTTGCCGTAGGTTTCAGAGCCGGCGCGCAGATCCACCGCCACATCAAAAACCCGGCCCTTAATGACCCGGACCAGCTTGCCCTGGGGGTACTGCTTCTGGAAGTGCAGTCCCCGAAGGACACCTTTGACGCTCATGGACTGATTGTCCTGCACAAAGGTCATGTCAAGCCCTTCCTCCTGCATGTCCCGGAGGCTGTAGGTCTCCATAAAATAACCCCGGCTGTCACCATGGACAGCAGGCTCGATGATATAAAGGCCCTCGATAGGACACTTGGTAACTTTTATCTGGCTCATTGCTCTATCTCCCTCAGATATCTGGCAAGTGCGTCCTGCCAGGTGGGCAGGGGGGTAAAGCCCTGCTGTGTCAGCTTCTTCTTGTCCAGGCGGCTATTGAAGGGGCGGGCTGCCTTGGAAAGACCGTACTCGGCAGTGGTCACAGGCACCACCTTTGTGGTGTAACCTGCCTGCCGGAAGATCTCGCAGGTAAAGTCATACCAGGAAATATAACCGCCCTCGTTGGTGGCGTGGTAGTAGCCATACTTGTCAGACTGCACCATATCCACCAGCAGCCTGGAAAGATCCAGCGTGTAGGTGGGCGTTCCCACCTGGTCGCAGACCACCCGGACAGTGTCATGCTTTTGTCCTACAGAGAGCATAGTCTTAATGAAATTCTTGCCGTTTTTACCGAAAACCCAGGCGATACGGACAATAAAGTACTTTTCCAGCGTCTGGGAAACTGCCAGCTCGCCCTCCAGCTTTGTCTGACCGTAGACATTCAGGGGCTTATAATCCCGGCAGTCCGGCTCCCAAGGCGTTTTACCCTGGCCATCGAAGACATAGTCTGTTGAGATATAGACCATTTTGCAGTCCAGTTTTTTGCAGACAATGGCAATATTTTGGGTACCGACAGCATTGATGGCGCGCACCTTGGGGATATTGGCTTCCTCCTCTGCCGCGTCTACCGCCGTCCAGGCAGCGCAGTGGATCACCGCGTCAGGCTGTACCCGGGCAAGCACCTGCTCCACTGCGTTGGCATCGGTGATGTCCAGCTGTTCATAGGGTGCCTTTGTCACGGCAGTGCCGTCGGCAATGCCACTGTAGCAGGGGGCAATGTCGCTGCCCACTGCCTCAATGCCCCGTTTTTCCAGTTCATTGACGATGTCGTGTCCCAACTGACCGCCGACACCTGTTACAAATATCTTCATAATTAACCGTCCAAAAGCACGCAGCCCACCAGCTGCTTATTATAGTCACAGATGATCGCCTTTTCCCGGCTGATATCACCATAGCTGGCGCTGTGGCATTTCTCCACCAGCACCACCGCATCAGCACCTGCCAGTGCCTCCAGCGCCTGCGGCAAAGTCAGGATGCTGCCTGGATCCAATATTTTGGCATTGGGCATGCTCTTCTGCAGCGCCTGTACCAGCTTTTCCCGATCCTCCGGGTTTTCACTGCCGGTAACCAACAGCGTCTTCACCTCAGGAATACGGCAGCGGATATCTGTTGCCAGAAGGGCTGTCTGCTGAGCAGGATCTGCAGTGCAGCGTCCCTCCAAGGTGTTCAGCCAGCTGTCGATCTTATTGGTAATGGCGGTATGCGCCACACAGCCAATGACCTTGACGCCGGTACGGCTTTCCACGCTGCGCACAGAGTAAGCAGCCTTTCCGGCGATGTGCATGACCCAAATGACGCAAACTGTAATAAAGGCACCTGCCACAAAGCCCAGGACCGCAAAGATCACCGCCTGCTTCACCACAGATCCAAAGGATACCTTTGCCGCTACAGGCACTGCCAGTGCTGCGCTTTTTGTCTCGGCATCGGCAAGGTTTGTCAGCAGCTCATTGAGCCGGGCTGTCTCGGTTTTCTGGGTCTCAGCCAGTTTGGGGTCCACATAGGCTCTGACCGTGCTGTCCAAAAGTCTGGGATTATGGGCAATGACCGCTTTTTCCACCTGGGCATAGGCACCGGTCAGCTGGCGTACCATCACATCCAGTACCTGCGTTGCCTGCTCCTGAGTCGCGCACTTGAACCAGGCATTCATAGCACCGGTGGTTTCATCCAGCTCCACAGTCAGCAGCTCTGCCACATACTGGGACTCAGTCTCCAGTACCTGGGCGATCTCCTGCACACAGCTCTCGCCGAGCAGCACAGCTTTATAGGCACCGAGGACGATATTGGTCTTGTCCGGATCCTGATAGCTGTTGCCCGGCTGGATCTTGTAGCCGGTATCAGCATAGAGGCTGATCACCGCCTCATAGTGGTTATAAGGATCCAGCTGCATCAGAATAGAATTCTCAAAATACGCCTGCCGGCTCACAAGGCTCTCCTGCAAGCTTTCCACCCGCTGCTCCAGTATAGCTTTTTCCGCTTCGTACTGTTCCTGCGCCTCTTCCAGAACTGCAGGGTCTGTGCCTGCGGACGATTTGCTGATCCCCCGGTAGCCGCCCAGCAACACCGCCAGCGCCACTGCCACGATCAGCACGATCCGCCAACTGCGCACTGCCGCAAAAAGCAGATCTTTCAGATAAATCATCTGTTCATCATTTTTTCTTTCCATGTTATAACCGCCTTCCGGACAGATTCTCCCTTGTATTACTGGGTATTATAGCCGATTTGTACCGATATGTCAACTTGACAGGATTCGACAAAAGTGCAAAAAGCACAAATCCGAGTGGGATTTTACCCTTATTTTTACCACAATCCGCACAAAAGCAAACGAAAAGCCGGAAAATTCCACCGGTCTGGAAAATTCTTCCCTGCTGGAAATAGGATCTGCCGGGGTTTACATCCAGATCCTTTTGCAGTAAAATACAAGAAAACAGGAGGTGGAGGCTATGGATTATACGCATTGCAAACTCTGTCCCCGGCAGTGCGGCGTAGACAGAACCGCCGGAAAAACCGGCTTTTGCGGCTGCGGCGACCAAGCACTGGTGGCAAAGACCATGCTCCACAAATGGGAAGAACCTGCCCTTGCCGGCAGTGGCGGCAGCGGCGCTGTCTTCTTCGGCGGCTGCACACTGGGGTGCAGCTATTGCCAGAACCGCGCCATCAGCGCCCGACCTGCAGGGCAGGCAATGGACGCACGCCAGCTACGCCGGCAGATGCAGCGGCTTATCGATCAAGGCGCGGAAAATATCGACCTTGTGACCCCTACTCATTTTCTGCCCACGGTACTGCAGGCGTTGGAAGATCCGCTGCCGGTGCCGGTGGTCTACAACTGCGGTGGCTATGAACGGGCGCAGACCCTCCGGGCACTGGCAGGAAAGGTGGATATTTTCCTGCCGGACATGAAATATGCCGATAACCGTCTGGCTAAAGTCTTATCCGGTGCGGCAGATTATTTTGAAACAGCGACCCTTGCCATTCGCACCATGGCAAACATCACCGGTCCTGTACAATGGCAGGGGGAACGTTTGGTCAAAGGAACGGTGATCCGCCACCTGATCCTTCCCGGGCAGGTAGAGAACTCCCTGAAGGTGCTGGATTGGATCGGCGAAAGCTTCCGCCCGGGGGAGGTACTGGTCAGCCTGATGCGGCAGTACACCCCCATACCGGGACTGCCCACACCCTTTGACAGACCCATCACAGAGCAGGAATATCAGGCAGTGCTCAGCTGGATGTACCTGAATGATCTTCAGGGGTTTACCCAAGATGCCACAGCCGCCAGCACCGCCTTCATCCCCGACTTTTGACCGGTGATCGGAACACACCGGCGTTTGCGCAAAAAAAGAGGTTGTCTTCGTACAGACAACCTCTTTTTAATAAATATTGCTTACTTCAGGGCAGCCTTGGCCTGCTCCACCACAGCAGCGAATGCTGCGGTGTCCTGGATCGCCATCTCGGACAGGCTCTTGCGGTTCATCTCGATACCGGCCTTCTTCACACCGTTCATGAAGGTGGAGTAGTTCAGACCGTAGGGCTTAACAGCAGCACTCAGACGAGTGATCCACAGTCTGCGGTAGTCACGCTTCTTCAGCTTACGACCAACGAAAGCGTAGTTGCCGGACTTCATGACAGCCTGCTTGGCCATCTTAAAGTGCTTGGACTTGGAACCCCAGTAGCCCTTAGCCAGCTTCAGGGTAGCATTTCTTCTCTTGCGCGTCATCATCGCGCCTTTAACTCTTGCCATTTTTCAACATCCTCCTTCTCTTACTTGTACGGGATCATCTTCTTGACTGCTGCGACATTGGTCACGTCGGCATAAGCAGTCGTGCGCAGACGACGGGTACGCTTGGTATCCTTCTTGGTGAGGATGTGGCTCTTGTAAGCGCGGGCTCTCTTGACCTTACCGGACTTGGTCAGGTTGAATCTCTTCTTTGCACCGCTATGGGTTTTCAGCTTGGGCATAGTAGTTTCTCCTTCCGTATCTTTGGTAAATAGGTTTACATAATTACTTGCTGTTTTTGGGGGTGAGGAACATTGCCATAAAGCGGCCTTCCAGCTTGGGGTTTTTCTCCATGGTTGCCACTTCTGTGCACGCCTCGGCGAAATCCATCAGCAGCTTCTCGCCCAGATTGGTATGTGCCATTTCTCTGCCGCGGAAGCGAACGCTGACCTTGACCCGGTTACCGTCGCCCAGGAATTTCTGAGCAGCCTTGATCTTGGTGTTCAGGTCGTTGGTGTCGATGCTGGGACTCATGCGGATCTCCTTGATCTCCACCACCCGCTGGTTTTTCTTGGCATCCTTCTCCCGCTTCTTCTGGTCGGAGCAGAATTTGGAATAGTCCATGATCTTGCAGACAGGGGGCGTTGCGTTGGGAGAGATCTTCACCAGATCCAGACCCTGTTCTTCTGCCATTTCGTTGGCTTGTTCAGCGGACACGATGCCCAACTGTGCGCCGTCGGCACCGATCAGGCGGATCTCCTTGTCCCGGATCTCCTCATTAAGCTGATGATCTAACTTGGCTATGGTAAGCACCTCCAAAATAAACAATAAAAAAGCGGATGCCAAAGCATCCGTACATACTCACAATCCTTTTCCACAGAAAAGGTGGGAATATTGACCGTTTTGCCTTGCGCTTACGGTGAGGCGGATACTTTGCCTTCTTTATTACCCGTGTATCTTAGCACAACCCCGCCCCTTTGTCAAGCCCTTTTTCATCGTAATTTCAACGCTCTAAAAAAGCAGCACCTGATCGTCACAGGTGCTGCTTTTATATCAATCCAGGATGATCCCCTGGGGTCTGCGGATGATATGCTCTACGGAACGGCAGGCAAGGGCATGATCGTAGTAACGCTCGATCTCCAGTTCGTGGGCACCGAAGCCGTCAAAGAATTCCTTTGCCAGCTCCACCGCCTTATAGTTGTGACCCGCTGCCTTTGCCAGCAGTATCTTGCCCCAATATTCGCAGTACTCCGCATGGCGCAGCAGCAACCGCCAGGAAACCGTCTGGGGACGGGTAGGCATATTCAAATGCTTTTGGGCTGCGGCGCGCTCCCGGGCGGCCAGTTCCTGTACCTTCTCAAGCTGAGATATCCGGTCGGGATCGTAGAAATCGGAGATCCGCTTATCCTTGGAGCGCTCACCCTCCATATAGGCAAAGTCAAAGGCTTCGCTGATCTCCTTAAGCAGCTGGTAAGCTGTTTTCCAGTCCTTGCCGTAGATGTGACTGAAATAATCCTCAAGCACTGCATCGAAATCGCAGTCCCGGTTCATCAAGGTCTCTGCATAAATGTACACCGGGAAGGCGTTGGGGAAGCCGCTTCTCTGGGAGCCGTCCTCCACATAGCCGTCCAGCTCCATGACCCGCAGGGAGCGGATATCCTCGTAGATCCGCCGGGCAAAGGTGACCATGCCCGGATCCAGGAACTGGTGCCGCCAGAAGTGGTATTCATAAGAGAACGCCGCACCCTTCCAGCTCTGCCGCCACTGCTTCAGCATAGCAAAGCTCTCGCCGGTGGAAGACGGGGTCTTCCAGGCGTTGCGAACGTAGGGCAGGGGCTCTGGCACAGGGGTGTCCTCAGTGACGCTAGCGGTATAGCTGCGGGTAATGGGGGCGTACAGCAGGGAGAACCGCTGAGGGTTCTTGACCATCACCTGCTCCGGTCCGAACATGGTGTCCACATAGGCGATAAAGACCACGCGGGTATCCAGCTTTCGCTGTGTCAGCTCCTCGTCCAGCTCGTTCATCATCACCATGTACCAGTCCGAGGGGCGCATCTTCTGACACTCGGGGCACTCGCAGTGATTCTTAGAGCCGTCGGACAGCCATACATGGAGATAATCGATGTTGTGGTGGGTCTGGGCGTAATCGGCAACGCCCTGGACTACTGCCGCACGGACCGCCGGGTCAGACATACACACATTGGTATAAATGGGCACATTGTGGAAGAAATCCCGTTTGCCATTGAGCATAGCAAGGACCTTTTTATCCTCGTCAGTGTAGCCGCTGACATCGTAGGTGTTGGTGGCGTTGTTGTTCGCCGGAAAGCCGAAGGGCTTGCAGGTCCAGCCGTGACCAATATCATGGAACATAAGACCCCGCTTGGCGATCTCCACCTCGCACTGCCGCTTCCACTGGAGCACCTGCTGATCGGACACCTCTTCAGGGATCCGGTTCTTTTCGTTGAACAGGTGGGTGTAGTAGCGGTTATAGTAGCCGTTGGGGATAAACCACTCCAGCATGTACACATTCATTTCCAGCTTGGCGTAGTAGTCGGCACATTCCAGCATGCTACTCTGGATCTCGCTACCCTCGTTGCAGAAGCCCCGGAACCGGTGGTCTGCCAGCTTATGATACTGCACACCATGGATATCCTGCATGGGTACATAGTCACCGTCCACACCGGGATACAGCCAGCGGCAGCCGTTTTCCCGGAGGAACCGGTACACCGCAAACAGCACGCTTCTGGGATTAGAGCCGGCAAGGATGCCGCCTGTGGCAGTGGTATCGATGTGGATCACATCGTCCAGGACCACATCCTCTGCCTCACAAGGAAGACCAAAGTCCTCTAAAAGACCCAGTCGGAAGCCGTCGGTGGCTGCCGGGTCATAGAAAATATCGATCTCGCCACATTCAGGCATCATCATACGCAAGTATTTTTTTAGTTCCTGCGCCGCATGATCAAGCACCCCATCGGCACGCAATTTCTTGATGGTAAGCATATGACCTCCTAGAAAATGTAATTTTTCTAATCATACACTAAATTCCCCTCTACCGCAAGTCCTTTTCCGAAAAATGTAATGCAAAAGCGGCCCTTTCGAGCCGCCTTTCATATATTATAAGAGTATTATTTCCAGAGACCGTCGGGGTACTTGCCCTGCTTTGTCAGGTTTGCCAGTGCCGCCACCACCATGGGCTTGTCTTCCGCGTAGGTAACGCCGTACCACTTGTCCGCAGACTTAAGGATCTTGACGGTGGCCTTGCCCTGCTTCAGCAGTGCGTCCACGCTCCGGGGCAGCAAAAATTCCGCCTTCATGGGATTTTCAGGTACCTGCTGCGCCATGAAAGCAGGGAACTGTTCTGCCAGCTGATCCAGGAAGCTGGGAGTAAAGCCCCACATGTTCATAGACACGATGGTATCCTCGGTCAGATCTTCCCAGGTTTCGCCATCTTCGGTAAAGTGGATACCGCCTTCATACTTTTCAATGCGCAGCCGCTCTACAATGTCAGCCAGATTGCCGTTTTCGTCGGCACAGCACACACCTCTTGCAACGCTGCCATGCTCGGTAACGGTGTTGCCCAGCATGTAGCCAACCATACAGTAGTCACCTTCGGAGGCACCGCACAGGTAATCGTAGATCACCTTAAAGGCATCCTTGC